>NZ_QGSW01000192.1:0-32662 GCF_003176715.1 Micromonospora sp. S4605 | reverse complement strand
CCGCGCTAGCCGCGATCAGTGCCGCGGCCCCACCCCCGGACGACGGCGGCGCCCACCGCCCCCTCGCGGTTCTGCGCCACCAGCACCGACAGCTGCCCGTCCAGCCGCGGATCCTGCCGGTGCGCGGCCAGCACGGTGGCCAGTTCCAGCGCGCCGCCGGCGGTGGGGTTGTCGCCCATCGCCTCGTCGACGGCGATCCGTCGGGCCCGGGAGTGCCCGAGCGCCGACTCGACCGCCCGCCACCCGGCGGCCCGGGCCGCGGCGTCGTCGGCCCCGCCGATCGCCGCCATCCGCACCTGGCCGCCGTCGACCCCGCAGCGGTCCAGCGCGCCGCGCAGGCAGCCGGCGAGCGCCTCGGCGCGCTCCCGCCCCCGGGGGGAGAAGCCCAGCGTCACGGCGAGCACCTCGGCGTCCGGGCCGCGCAGGTGGGTGCCCCCGGGCGGGCGCAGCACGAACACCGCGCCGCCCTCGCCGGCCGGCAGGTCGTCGTCGCGGCCGTGCCGGGACAGCCACGCGGTGTGCGGGGTGAACTCCTCGACCGCGCCGGCGAGCAGGTAGTCGGCCTGCCGGGAGCGGAAGCTGTTGGCGCACCAGCGCAGCACCGACAGGAACGCCACCCGGCCGCCGGCCAGCGTGGCGTTGACGCCGGTGAGGTTGAACCAGATGGCCGACTGTCCGGCGGCGCAGTTCATCACCGTGTTCGGGAACAACGCCGGGTTCACCATGTAGGGCGGGTCCTGGGTGAAGGTGTCCACGGCGTAGTCCACGGAGGACCGGACGCTGCCGGCGGTGGTGCCGAGCACCACCCCGATCCGGTGCCGGTTGGCGTCGGTGACCTGGAGCCCGGCGTCGGCCAGCGCCCGGCGGCAGGTGACCACGGTGAGCGCGGTCCGCCGGTCGAAGAAGCTGGTGCCCTTGCGGCCCAGCTCGGCCCGGACGTCGAAGTCGAGCAGGGCGTGCGCGCGCGGCGTGGGCAGCGGGGCGTCGTACCGGCCGGCGACCTCGACCGGCGCCGGCGGCCGGTCGAGCGCCCCGACCAGTGCCGGGTGGTCGGTGCCGGCCGGGCTGGTGGCGCCCCAGCCGATGACCTGCAGCGCGGTCACGAGACGGCTCCCAGCAGCACGATGGCGTTGTTGCCGCCGAAGGCGAAGCCGTTGTTCTGGGCCACCCGCACCCGGGCCGGCCGGGCGTGGTTGGGGATCGGGTCCAGCCGGGCCATCGCCGGATCCGGGTTGCTCCAGTTGATGGTGGGTGGCAGGAACCCGCGGGCGATCGCCAGGGCCGCGGCCATCACCCCGAACGCGCTGGCCGCGCCCATGGTGTGGCCGAGCATCGACTTGATCGAGCTGACCGGCGGCACCCGCCCGTCGAAGGCGTCCTCCAGTGCGGCCGCCTCGGTGGCGTCGTTGGCAGCGGTGCCGGTGCCGTGCGCGCAGACGTAGTCGATGTCGTCCGGACGGACGCCCGCGTTGCGGTGCGCCAGCCGCATGCACTCGGCGATCGAGGCGGCGTCCGGGGCGACCATGTGCCGGGCGTCGCAGTTCAGGCCGTAGCCCAGCACCTCGGCGTAGGGCGTGGCGCCCCGGGCGCGGGCGTGGTCGGCGGACTCCAGCAGCAGCATGGCGCCACCCTCCGCGGTGATCATGCCGGAGCGGTCCCGGTCGAACGGCGCGCAGGCCTTGTCGGCGACCGCGCCGAGCCGGACGAACCCGGCGTGCGCCCAGCGGCACACCGAGTCCGCGCCGCCGGTGAGCATCACGTCCGCGTCACCGTTGGCCACCAGGTCGTACGCGTAACCCAACGCGTAGTTGCTGGCCGAGCAGGCGGTGGCGAGGGTGACCGACTCCCCGGTGACGCCCAGCTCCTCGCTCACCGCGGCGGCGAGCCGCCCGGCGGGCAGGTGCTCGGCCAGGTCGCCGGGGAGTGCCGGGAAGCCGTGGTCGACGATCCGGCGGCCCATCTCCTCGGTCACCTTCGACTCGCCGCTGGTGGTGCCGACCACCACGCCGACCCGGTGCGGTGGCACCTGGTCGACGCGCAGGCCGGCGTCGCGCACCGCGAGCCGCGCCGCGGCGGCTGCGAAGAGGCTGGACCGGCCCCAGGCGGCGGTGTCGAGCCGGCGCAGGATCGGCTCCGGCTCGAACGCCCGCACCTCACCGGCCATCGTCCGGGGGAAGCCGGCGGTGTCGAAGCTGGTGATGGCGGAGATGCCGTTGTGTCCGCCACGCAGCCCCGATTCGAACGCCGCCGCCCCGATCCCGATGTTCGACACCGGCCCGAGGCCGGTGATCACCACCCGCCTCATGTCACGATTCGGACCAGCCGGCGTAGCCGGCCGTCACCGCGTACACGGCCTTGAGGTTCTGCATGTTCGCCAGCTCCTGCTGCGGGATCTCGATCTTGTACTTCTTCTCGATCCGGGCGAGCATCTCGATCGCCCGCAGCGAGTCCGCCTCGTACTCCTCCTGGAAGTCCCCGGTGTCGGTCAGCTCCTCCGGCTCGACCTCCAGGACCTCCGCGACGAGTTCCCTGAGCTCCGCCAGACGCGTGTCGCCGTCAGCCATGGTCAACTGCTCCCTCCGATCGGTTGGTGGTCACGTGCCGTCCGGCCGTGCCGGTAGGGCGGTGCGCGGCCGGACGACCGCGGTGAGCGAGCCGTAGGTCGCGATCGGGCGCGAGCCCACGCTGCTGCGGCCGGTGACGAAGGCGGCGCCGTCGCTGCGGTGCTCCAGCTCGACGACGTGGCGTACCACGTCGCCCGGGTAGGCCCGCCCGACGAACTCGCAGTCCCGGGCAGCGGCGAGCATGAGCACCTCGTCCGGGCGGGTCGCCCCGGCGCTGTGCAGCCAGAGCACCGCCGCGGCCTGACCGAACGACTCCAGCAGCAGGCAGGACGGGTAGGCGTACGCCTCGACGCCGTCGGCCGGGTCGAGCCCGGCGTAGCACGGCTCGATCCCGGAGACGGTCTTCACGGCGGTCAGCCCCACCCCGGGGCGCAGCTCCTCGACCCGGTCGAGCAGCAGCATGCCGGGCCCGTGCGGCAGCGTCCGGCGCAGCTGGGAGAAGTCGAGCCTCACCCCGACCACCCGCACTCCACGGTCACGGTGGCCACCCGCACCCCGTCGCCGCGCCGGCAGTCGGCGCGCAGCCGGACCGGGTGCGGTGGCGGCACCTCGGTGGCCTCGGCGAGCACCCGCAGCAGGTCGCCGGGGCGCAGCGGCACCAGGAAGCGCAGCGACCGCACCGCGGTCAACCGCAGCCGGCCGCCGTCCGGCTCGCCGAACGCCGCGGCCGCCGCCTGCACCACCGCCTCCAGCACGAACACGCCGGGGAAGATGGTCAGCCCGGGGAAGTGGTCCGGCAGGTACGGGCCGTCGCCGTGCACCCGCAGCTCGCCGGTGATCCGCCGGACGTCGCCGTCCACGATGGCGGTCACCCGGTCACAGGCGACCAGCGGCCGCACGGCGTCGAGGAGGTCGGTCACAGCACGATCCCCCCGTCCACCTGGAACACCTGGCCGGTGATGTAGGAGGCGTCGGCGGAGAGCAGGAAGGCGACCAGCCCGGCGACGTCGTCGGGGGTGCCGAAGCGGCGCAGCGGGATCGACTCGCGGGCCTTGACGCGCAGCCGGTCGGGCAGCCCCGCGGTCATCTCGGTCTCGATGAAGCCGGGCGCCACCACGTTGGCCCGCAGCCCGTACGGGGCGATCTCCTTGGCCAGCGACCGGGTCAGCCCGATGATGCCGGCCTTGGCGGCGGCGTAGTTGGACTGCCCGGCGTGGCCGTACACCCCGGCCACCGAGGAGATGTTCACCATCGCGCCCTGGCGCCGCTTGAGGAACCGGTAGCCGACCGTGCGGCAGACGTTCCAGGTGCCGGTGAGGTTGGTGCGCAGCACGGCGTCCCAGTCCCGCTCGGCCATCAGCACGGTGGTCGCGTCGCGGGTGATGCCGGCGTTGTTGACCACCGCGGTCAGCGGCCCGAGCCGCTCCTCGGCGTCGGTCACCAGCGCGGTCACCGCGGCCAGGTCGCCCACGTCGCAGGCGGCGAAGCAGGTCCGGACGCCGAGGTCGGCGACCGCCTTCTCGGTCTGCGCCGCGTCGTCGGCCCGGCCGGCGTAGCAGCCGGTGACGTCGAAGCCGGCGGCGGCCAGCCGCAGCGCGACCGCCCGGCCGATGCCCCGGGACGCCCCGGTGACCAGCACGTGCCCGCTCATGCCGACACTCCGCCGCGCCGCGCGCCGCCGTCCGGCAGCACCGCGCTGATCCGCTCGCTCATCCGTCCCCCCGGCTGGTCGTGCCGGCCGTCTCCACCACGGAGAACCCGCAGGGCAGCCGGCGTACGGTGGGCGCGCCCAGGCCGGCCTTGGCGGCGAGCGCCGCGAAGCCCGCCTCGGTGCGCTGGCGACCGCCGAACAGGACCAGCATCTTCAGGTCCATCGCCCGGCCGTTGCGGTCGTCGTCGGCGGGCACCTCCTCGACCACGAGCACCCGGCCGGCCGGGCCGGCCGCCGCGGCGCACCGGCCGAGGATCTCCCGCGCGGTCTCGTCGTCCCAGTTGTGCAGGATGTCGAAGAGCAGGTAGGCGTCGCCGCCGGCGGGCACCTCGGTCAGGAAGCTCCCGCCGACCACCGCGCACCGGCCGGCCAGCCCGGCCTCGGCCAGCTGCCGGCGGGCCTGCTCGGCCACCGGCGGTCGGTCCAGCAGGGTGCCGCGCAGGTGCGGGTGGGCGCGCAGCAGGGCGCCCAGGGTGCGGCCCACCCCGCCGCCGACGTCCACCACGTGCCGCACCCCGGCCCAGTCCAGCGCGGCGAGGTCCGGCACCACCCGGGCGGACTTGGCGGCCATCAGCTCGTCGAAGGAGGCCGCCCGGGCCGGGTCGGCGGCCAGGTCGTCCCAGAACGGCCGGTCGAACACCGCCGGGTAGCCCGGCCCGCCGGTGCGTACCGCGTGCAGCAGCCCGGCCAGCGCCAGGTCCATCCGGCCGCCGGCGCCGTCCAGGTCGAGCCACTGCCGCAGGTCGCCGGTGGACCGGCCGGTGAGCATCCGGCCGGCGGGGGTGAGCGCGAAGCGGTCCGGCGCGTCCTCCCGGTAGAGGCCGAGGGAGCAGAGGTAGCGCAGCAGCCGACCGAGCGCGTCGGCGTCCGCGCCGGTGGCCAGGGCCAGCTCGCCGGCGGACCGGGGACCGTCGCCCAGGTGGTCGGAGAGGCGCAGGGTGGCGGCCACCCGGATGGCGAAGGGCGGAAGCACCTCCAGCATCGAGGAGATGTCGCCGCGGCGGAGCGTCATGCCGACCCCGACCCGGCGCCGGCGTCCCCGCTGGAGTAGAGCCGCCCGTCGCACCAGACGTACCGGACCCCGCCCCACTTGATCGCCGAGAAGGCGTCCGGGAAGAACCCCCGCCCGGGCAGGTTCGCGCTGGTGTTGCAGAGCACCGGCACCCCGCTGCGGGCGTGGTACGCGGTGAGCAGCCGGAACAGCAGCGGATGGTCGGGCCCGACGGTCTGCAACCGGGCACTGCCGTCGGCGTGCACGATCGCCGGCACCCGGTCCCGCCACCCGGCGCGCACCTGGTGCTCGAAGAGCATGTACGGGTCGGGGGTGCCCGGGTCGAACACCTCGGGCGCCCGGTCGACCAGGCAGATCGGCGCCACCGGCCGGTACGCCTCGCGCAGCTTGATCCGGTTGAGCCGGTCCTGCATCCCCGGGTCGTCGGCCGGGGCGATGATGCTGCGGTGCCCCAGCGCCCGCGGCCCGAGCTCGGCGCGGCCGTGCAGCACCACCACCGGTTCCCGCTCGCGGTGCAGCAGCTCGGCGACCTCCTCGATCTCGCACGGCCGCCAGGTCCAGCCCGCCGGTGGGGCGTCGCCGTAGCCGACCGCGGGCCCGGCGAAGACCGACCAGGTCAGCGCGGAGGTGCCGGTACGCCGGATCAGTTCGGCGCAGGCCGCCCCGATGGCCGAGCCGGCGTCGTTGGGGAACGGCGGCACCCAGACGTCGGAGAACATCCCGCTGGCCCGGATCGCCGAGTTCCACTTGATGTTCAGCGCGCAGCCGCCGGAGAGGCAGAGCGGTTCGCCGGCGGCGGCGTACCGGGCGGCCGGGCCGGCGCGCAGGCCGGCCAGCAGCAGCCGCAGCAGGTGCTCCTGGAAGCTGGCCAGCACGGCCGCGTCGGAGAGCCCCAGCGGGGCCAGCCGGCGCAGCACCTGGGCGCTCCAGATGAAGCCGCGGGTCACCTCGATCGGCAGCAGCCGCCGGGTCTGCTCGGTCATCACCGCGATCGCCGCCTCGTCCGGTTCGGCCAGCGCGGCGTACGCCATCGCCTTGCCGGAGATCGGCAGCAGCGCCTCCAGCTGGGCGAAGTCGCCCAGCCCGCCGAGCGAGCGGCGCTGCTCGGCGGAGACCCGGAACGGGGCGAAGTGCGAGGCGAAGACCGGGTAGAGCGCGCCGGCGATGCCGAGCACCGGACCCAGCGCGGTCAGCGACCGGGCCACCGGGTCGAACCGGTAGAGCACCGCCGGCATCCCGCCGTCCCACACCAGGATCAGCGCGGGTTGCCCGGTGCGGGCGTACGGGCTGGTGCAGTAGCTGGCCAGGGCGTGGTCGGTGGCGTGCGGGTAGCTGGTGTGCGGCAGGTCCCGGCCGCCCACCGTGAGCCCGGCGCCGGTGATTCCGGTGAGCGCCTCCGGGCTCTCCCCCGGCCCGCCGAGCACCGCGTAGCCGGCGAGGTCGAGGGTGACCGCCGAGCCGTCCTCGCGGACCACCTCGGCGCCGGCCCGGCCGTCGCGCGACTGCACCCAGCCGTCCACGCTGACCGCCACCAGGTCGGCCACGTCGACGTCGTGCAGCGCGAGCTGGTGGGCGACGTCGGCGAGGTCGGACAGGTGCGCGTGGCGGCGCCGGTTGTCGATCTTCTCCGCCTCGACGGAGAAGAGCAGCCGGTCTCCGTCGATCGCCGCCACCGCGCCGTCATGGGTCACCTTCAGGCCGCAGATCACCTGTCGACCGGTCACGCCTACCACCACCCCCACCCGCCGCCGGTGCGGCGCTCGGCGTCGTACGACGCCCCGACGACAATTACCCGTGGAATTGATCAGGCGGCTGACGGATTGCCATTCTTGGCATCCATCTGGCGCAACACGTAGTCCTCGATGTCCTTGATGGACCGGATGTTGCGCGCATTTTCCTCATCGATGGGTGGCAGGTCGAACTCGTCCTCGAGCGCGAATGCGAGTTCGAGGAGAGCCAGGCTGTGGTACTCGAGATCCTCGACCAGAAGAGCCTCGTCGGTGACCTCAGGCTGCGGGTTCGGCGCGAGGTCCAGGATGATGTCCCGGAGCTGCGTTCTGACTTCTGATTCCGTTCGAGTCGGCACGTCGTGGACGTTAGTTCGACCCCTGCGGATGCGGAAGTGCGCGCGTATTCAGTTGCACAGTTCAGTTGTCACCGCGGGTGTAGAGAATTCCCTCCGACCAGACGTACCGGGTCTGTCCCCAGGCCATGGCCGAGCCGGGGTCGGGGAAGAAGCCCTTGCCCGGGTGGTTGGCGCTGGTGTTGCAGAGCACCGGGACGCCGCTGAGCCGGTGGTAGGCGCGCAGCAGCTCGTAGGTCGGGCTGTTGCTGGCGTCCACGGTCTGCAACCGGGCGCTGCCGTCGACGTGCACGATCGCCGGCACCCGGTCCACCCACTCCGGACGGACGTCGTGGGCGAAGAGCATGTACGGGTCGCGGGTGCCGGGCGCGAAGACCTCGGCGGCGTGCTCCGCCAGGCAGATCGGCGCCACCGGCCGGTATCCCTCCCGGTGCTTGAGCCGGTTGAGGGTGTCCCGCATGCCGGCGCTCACCGCCGGGGCGATGATGCTGCGGTGGCCCAGCGCCCGCGGCCCGAGCTCGGCCCGGCCGCTGACCACCACCACCGGCTCGTTCTCCCGGTGCAGCAGCTCGGCCAGACCGGCGACGTCGCAGGGGCGCGCCGACCAGCCGGCCGGGACCACCCCGTCCCAGCGGATGCCCGGCCCGGCGAAGGCCGACCAGCGCACCGCGGAGCGGCCGGTGACCCGGACCATCTCGGCGCAGGCGGCGCCGATCGCCGAGCCGGCGTCGTTGGGGAACGGCGGCACCCACACCTCCTCGAAGAGGCCGCTAGCGCGCAGCCCGGCGTTCCAGGTGATGTTCAGGTGGCAGCCGCCGGAGAGGCAGAGCGGCAGGCCGGCCAGCTCCGGGGCGTCCCGCAGCGCCGCCCGCACCCCGGCCAGCAGCACCCGGAACAGGTACTCCTGGAACGAGGAGATGACCGTCGCGTCGGGCAGGCCCGAGCCGTCGAGCCGGCGCAGCACCTCCCGGGTCCAGCCGTACATCCGCAGGTGGGTGTCCGCCGGTGGCAGGTCGGCCGTGACCCGCTCCATCACCGCGATGGCGTCCTCGTCCGGCTTGCCGAGCGCGGCGTACGCCATCGCCTTGCCGGAGACCGGGAAGAGCGCCTCCATGCCGAACATCCGGTCCCGGTCGGGGCTGCGGCGGTCCACCCGGAACGGCGGGAAGTGCGAGGCGAAGATCGGGTAGAGCCCGCCCGAGGCGGGGCCGACCCAGCCGACCCGGCGCAGCGCGCCGCCGCGGGGGTCGTACCGGTAGAGGAAGGGCGGCATCCCGCCGTCCCAGACCACCACCAGCGCCGGCCGGTCCCGTTCGGCGAAGGGCGAGGTGCAGTAGCTGGCGAACAGGTGGCCGGCGGAGTGGGTGTAGCTGGCGAAGCCGCCGGGCATCGGGTGCAGCGGCAGGCCGTCGCCGTGCACCGGCCGTACCGGCCCCGCCGGCCCGCCCGGCTCGTCGGAGTACCCGGCGACCGCCAGCGGGTGCGTCCGGCCGTCCCGGCCGCGCAGCTCCACGTACGAGGAGCCGTCCACCCGGGGCGTCCACCCGTCGACCGCGACGTGCGTGACCTCGCCCGGGTCGACGCCGCTGGCCCGCAGCTCGTCGAGGATCTGGCCGGCGTCGGTGAGCCCGCAGTGGCGGGGTGAGTTGGCGATCTTCTCCGCCTCGGTGGAGAAGATCAGACGCCCGTCGGTGATCACCGCGACGGCGCCGTCGTGGGTCAGCTTGAGTCCGCAGATGACTGCCGTACCGGTCATGTCGAAGCCTTCCGCCGCGTGGCTGGGAGTGCCGTTCCTCCCCGGTGCCGCGGCGCCCGGCCCGCCGGTTGTTCAAGTGGGCAGTGTCCGCACTCGCTCACCCCGCCCCGTGAGCGGGGCGCTGGTCACCGGGCGCGGGTCGCGTCCAGGTGCCACGCAGCCGGAGCGGTGTCATCCTGACCCGCCTGGCCGGCCGCCGACAACGGCCGCAAGATACCGCCATGCCGACCACCACTGAAGACGACCGACCGGCGACCGGGTCCCGGCTGCTGTCCTGGGTGGAGCGCCCCGGCCCGGGTGTGGTCCGGTTCGCCGCCGCCGGCGACGGCTGGGACGAGTGGCCGTACCCCCGGCTGGCCGCCGCGGTGCGCCGGGTGGCGGGCGGGCTGCGCGCCGCCGGGGTGCGGCGCGACGACCGGGTGATGCTGGTCGAGCCGACCGGCCCGGGCTTCGTCGCCGGCTACTTCGGCACCATGCTCGCCGGCGCCGTGCCGACCCCGGTCGCGCCGCCCGCGCTCGGCCAGGACCTCGCCGGCTACCTGGAGCACGTCCGGCACATCGTGGCCACGGCCGCGCCCCGGCTGGTGGTGACCGGCGGGACGCTGGCCGAGCCGCTGCGCCCGGTCGCCGGGGACGCCGGCGTGGTCCGCACCGCCGACCTGCTCGACGGCGCCGACGCGCCGGCCGCCGGCCGGCGCGCCGGGCTGGCCCTGCTCCAGTTCACCTCCGGCTCGACCGGCCGGCCCCGCGCGGTACGCGTGCCGTTCGCCGCGCTGGAACACAACGTCGCCGCGATCGGCCGGTGGCTGCGCCAGGGGCCGGCGGATCCCACCGCCTCCTGGCTGCCGCTGCACCACGACATGGGTCTGATCGGCTGCCTGCTCACGCCGGTGGCGCACCAGGGCGACCTGTGGCTGCTCACCCCGCAGCAGTTCGTCCGCGACCCGCTGCGCTACCTGCGCTGCTTCGGCCAGCGCGGGGCGCGGCTGACCGCCATGCCGACCTTCGGGCTGCGGCACGTGGTCGACCGGGTCCGCCCCGAGCAGCTCGCCGGGCTCGACTTCGCGGCCTGGCGGGCGGTGATCGTCGGGGCCGAGCGGGTCTCCCCCGCCGCGCTGGAGGACTTCTGGCGGCTGCTCGCCCCGCACGGGCTGGACCGGCGGGCCCTGCTGCCGGCGTACGGGCTGGCGGAGGCGACCCTCGCGGTGACCGGCGGTGCGCTGGACGAGCCGTGGCGGACGGCCCGGGTGGACCCGGCGCGGATCCCGCTCGGCGGTGCACCCGGGGGTGGTCCGGCCGCCGCGCCCCTGGTCGGCTGCGGCGCCCCGCTCGACGGCGTGTCGGTGCGGATCGTCGACGACGCCGGCCGCCCGCTGCCGGACGGGCGGGTGGGCGAGATCGAGGTGGGCGGGCGCTGCGTCGCGGCCGGCTACCTCGGCGACCCGGCCGGGACGTCCGCCCGGTTCACCGCCGGCGCCCTGCGCACCGGCGACAGCGGGTTCCTGCACGACGGGCAGCTCTACGTGCTCGGCCGGCTCGGCGACAGCCTGAAGCTGCGCGGCCGCACCCTGTTCGCCGAGGACGTGGAGGCGGCCCTGGAGGCCGCGGGCCTGCCCCGGCACCGGCACACCGTCCTGCTCGGACACGCCGACCGGCCGGTGGCGATGGTGCTGCTGGAGAACGCCGAGCCGGACTGGGAACAGCGGGCCGGCGCGGTCGTCGGTCGACTCACCGAGGGTGCCGAGTTGATCGCGCTCCGCGTTCCCGTCGGTACAATCCTGCGGACCACCAGCGGAAAGCCGAGACGCCGCGTGATGTGGCAGCGCTTCCGCGACGTCAACGGAGGGAGCCACCGTGCACGGTGAGGTCGACGCGCTGGTCATCGGCGCCGGGGTGAGCGGGCTGAGCACCGCCATCTGCCTGCAGGAGGCGGGGCTGCGGGTGCTCGTCCGGGCCACCCAGCCACCGGAACGCAGCACCTCGATGATGGCCTCGGCGATGATCGGGCCCAGCTTCGCCGCGCCGGGCGACCCCGCGCTCGGCTGGCACCGGGAGACCGTCCGCCGGCTCACCCCGGACACCCCCGGCGTACGGGTGCTGGACGGGCGGATGGCGGCCCGGCCGGCGGGGATGGTCCCGCCCGGGGTGGAACGGTTCGAGGGCTACCGCCCGTGCCGCCCGGAGGAACTGCCCGAGGGCTACGGCACCGCGTTCTGGGTCCGCCAGCCGGTGGTCGACATGCCGCCGTACCTGCGACACCTCGCCGACCGGTTCACCGCCGCCGGCGGTCGGCTGGTGCTGGAGCCGGTGCGCTCGCTGGACGAGGCCGCCGAGGTCGCGCCGCTGGTGGCCAACTGCGCCGGCCTGGGCGCCGCGGAGCTGACCGGCGACCGGCAGCTCAAGCCGGTCCGCGGCCCGAAGATCGTGGTGGCGAACCCGGGCATCGAGCACTTCTTCATCGAGGCGCCGCTGGGGCCGATCTGGGCCGGTTTCATCCCGCACGGCGACCGGGTGGTGCTCGGCGGCACCCACCGCGACTCCGCCGACACCACCCCGGACGAGGCGGAGGCGGCCGAGATCATCCGCCGGTGCGCGGTGGTCGAGCCGCGGCTGGCCGACGCGCCGGTGCTGGAGCACTCGGTCGGGCTGCGGCCGGGCCGGCCCGCACCCCGGCTGGAACTGGAGAAGCTCGGCCGGGCGCGGATCGTGCACAACTATGGCCACGCCGGCACAGGGGTCATGCTGTCGTGGGGATGCGCCAAGGAGGCGGCCGACCTGCTGGTGTCGTGACGCGGGTCGGGCCGGCCCCACCGACCGACCAGAAGGGACATCGGGGATGACGGACTCCCGGCCCGACGAGTCGCAGCTGATCTCGGAAGCCGCGGCGTACGCGGCGGGACTGGACGCCTCGGCGGTCCGCCGGGAACTGTCCGCCCCGCAGGGGCCGCACCGGTGGCCCCGGCACCGGCTCAACGAGGTGGACCTGGAGTGGCGGCGCTGGCGGCTGCGCCGTTGGCTCGCCACCGACGACGACCCGCCCGGCTCGATCAAGCTCTTCGAGCGGCTCGCGGTGGCCGCCGGAATGCCGCCGGCGGCCACCGCCCCGCTCGCCGCCGAGGTCGGCGGGGCGCTGACCACGCTCAGCTACGACGAGATGTTCCCGCAGGGGCCGCTGATCGCCAAGGCGATGCAGGCCCGGGTGGTGCGGCAGGTCGCCGCCCGGGAGACCGACGAGCAGTACGCGGCCATGATGCTCGCCTCCACCCGCCGCCGGGAGGACTACCTGCGCAAGCTGCCCGACGACACCTGGTGGATGATCGGCGACCTGATCTCGGAGGCCACCCGGCGGGCCTGCGTGGCCGAGATCGCCACGTTGCCGGCCAGCGCCGGCGCCGCGTACGACGGCGGGCTCAGCCCGGGCTGGGACAAGGAGCATGACGCCCTGGTCAGCCGCTCCTGCAACGCCTACCTGGGCGCCGGGCCGACGCTGGTGGCGATCCACGAGGATCCGGCGCTGGTGGCGCAGATCTCGGCCCGGATGGGCCGGCGGATGTACCCGACCCGGTGCACCTACCTGGAGTACCGGCCGGGCGACTTCCTCGGCGTGCACACCGACCAGCCGACCTGCGAGGTGTCGCTGCTGTTCACGGTGGACGGCGAACCGGGCCCGATGCGCTCCTACTTCGACCGGACCGCCACCGGTCCGGCCGCGCTGCACCGCTGGGTGCACGACAACGGCCAGTTCCCCGACGGCGGCCGGGACTTCGTCTACCGGCCCCGCGAGGGCTTCGCGCTCACCGGCCGGGCCGTGCCGCACGCCCGGCTGCCGCAGCAGGAGAGCGCCTTCATCGGCGCGCTCTTCTACAGCGGCCTGGTCTGAACGGCCCCCGCGCTACCGCGGCCCGGTCGGTGGGCGCCGGCGCACCTGGGCAGCGGTGTACTCGGCCAGCCCCAACCGGCCACCCTCCAGCCCGATCCCGCTGCACTTCATGCCGCCGACGGGCTGGTCGGGCCCGAGCAGGGCGTGCCCGTTGACCCAGACCGTGCCGCACTCGAGCCGGTCGGCCACCGCCCACGCCCGCTCCGGGTCGGCCGACCAGACCGACCCGCCGAGCCCGTACGAGCTGGCGTTGGCGCGGCGCACCGCGTCCTCGACGTCCCGGTACGGCACCACCGGCAGCACCGGGCCGAACTGCTCCTGGTCGACCACCGGGTCGCCGTCGTCCACGCCGGTCAGCACGGTCGGGGCGTAGTACAGGCCCGGCCCGTCCGGCGCGGCGCCGCCGGCCGCCACCCGGGCGCCCCGGGACCGGGCCGCGGCCACCAGGTCGGCGATCCGGCTGAACTGCCGCCGGTGCGCCAGCGGCCCCAACTGGGTGCCCTTGGTGGTCGGGTCACCGACCCGGGCCGTCCGGGCCCGGTCGGCCAGCGCGTCCACCAGCCGGGCGTGCAGCCGCCGCGGCGCGTACAGCCGTTTGATGAGGACGCACGCCTGCCCGTTGTTGGCGAACGAGTCCCAGAACAGCCGCTCGGCCAGCTCGTCCGGGTCGGCGTCGTCGAGCACCACTGCCGGGTCGTTGCCGCCCAGTTCCAGCACGTACCGCTTCAGGTCGCCGCCGGCCCGGGCGGCGACCCGGCGGCCGGCCGGCACCGAGCCGGTGAACGTGACATGCGCGGGCACCGGGTGGGCCACCATCGCCGCGCCGAGCGCGTCGTCCCCGCTGAGCACGTTCACCAGGCCCGCCGGCAGCACGCCGGCGAGCACCCGGCCCAGCTCCAGAGTGGCCAGCGGCGCGTACGGGGACGGCTTCAGCACCACCGCGTTGCCGGCCCGCAGCGCCGGGGCCAGCTTCGCCGCGGCCACCGCCACCGGGAAGTTCCACGGCGTGACGGCGGCGACCACCCCCAGCGGGCGCCGGACCAGCTCGGCGTAGCCGCGCCGGTCGTCCTGGAGCACCTCCGGAGGCAGTTCCAGGTCGGCGTGGTGGCGCAGGGTGGCCGCGGCGGCGTACGCCTCGCCGACCGCCAGCGGCAGCGGCTTGCCCATCTCGGCGGTGACCAGCGCACCGATCCGCCCGGCGGCGGCGCCGACCGCCTTGGCGGCGGCCCGCAGCCGCTCGCGCAGCGCTGTCTCGTCGGCGCTCCACCGGCGCCACGCCCCGGCCGCGGCCCGCATCGCTGCGTCCATGTGCTCCGGAGTGCAGACCGGCGCCAGCCCGCAGACCGCGCCGGTGGCCGGGTTCACCACCTCGACCTGCCGGTCGCCGGGCACCGCGGCGCCGTCGATCGTCATCGGCACCGGCTCCATCACGCCGCTCCGGCCTGCGCGGCGACGTGGATCGACGGGTACGCCGGCGTGAAGCCCAGCCCGGCCCGCGCGGCGCTGGTGTCCACCTCGCCGCCGAACTGGTCGGTGTCCAGCACCGGCGCGTCGGCCGACTCGCCGTGCGGCAGCCTCACCTGCTCGGCCAGCGCGGCCAGCTCGGCGGCGCTCACCGGGGCGTCGTCGGCGATGTTGAACACCCCGGTGGCGCCGGCCGCCAGCGCGTGCAGCACGCTCTGCCGCACGTCGGCGTGGTGCACCAGGTGCAACCGCTGTTCCCCAGGGGCCCGCCGGGCCCAGGCGAACGCGTCCACCAGGTGCGGGTCGCCCTCGCCGTAGGTGTAGGCGACCCGCAGCACGCACACCCCCAGCGGGGTGTCGAAGTAGCCGGCCACCGCCCGTTCCGCGCCCAGCTTCGCGGCGGGGAACGGCGCGCCCGCCGGGTCGCGCAGCGGATCGTCCTCGCGGGTGGCCCGGCCCGGCGTCGGGCGGTAGATGAGGTAGCTGCTCAGCTGCACGAACCGGCGGGCGCCGGCGGCCAGCGCGGCGGCGGCGAGCCGGTCGGTGGCCAGGTGGTTGAGCCGGTCGGCCTCCCGCGCGTCGATGCCGGTGAACGCGCTGGCGATGTGCACCACGGCGTCCATCCCCTCGACCGCGCGCCGGCAGGTTTCCGGGTCGGTGAGGTCGCCGACCACCAGGTCCCGGTTGCCGCCGGCGGGGCCGCCCGCCGGGTTCCAGACGGCCAGCCGCAGGCGCAGCCCGCGGGCCCGCAGCAGCGGGATGAACCGGGCGCCGACCCGGCCGGTCGCCCCGGTGAGCAGCACGGCGGTCATCGGACGGCCGCCAGGTCGTCGGCGCCGTCGAACACCGGCCGCCCGGTGGCGGCCAGCCGTTCCAGCAGGGTGACGCCGTGCCCGGTCGGCGGCATGGCGAGCATCTCCCGGCGCAGCCGTCCGGCGTTGGCCCGGTACAGCGGCTCGTCGAGCACGGCGCGGACCGCGGCGCGGACCCGCGCCGGGTCGAGGGCGCGGTGGTCCAGCCGCACCGCGGCGCCGGCCGCGGCGAGCCGGTGCGCGTGGTACGGCTGGTCCACCGCCACCGGGATCGCCACCATCGGCAGGCCGTGCCGCAGCGCCCCGACGGTGGTCAGGTAGCCGGCGTGCTGCACCACCGCGGCGCACCGGGACAGCACCGCCTCCTGCGGGATGTAGCGCGCCGCGTGGATGTTCGGGCCGAGCGCGGCGAGCGGGGCCGGGTCCACCCCGGACCCGACGGTCATCACCACCGACACGTCCTGGTCGCGCAGCGCCTCGGCGACGGTGGCGAAGAGCGGCCCCACCTGGTTGAACGCGGTGCCCATGGTGACGTAGACGACCGGCCGGTCGGGCAGCGCGGCGAGCCAGGCCGGCACCTCGTCGCCGACCTGGTAGAGCGGCGGCTGGATCAGGTGCGCCACGTCCGGCTCGGCCGGGCCGTCGAACCAGCTCAGCGGGTTCGCGGTCAGTGGCTGCCAGCTCGGCAGGTACGCGTCGAGGTAGAGGTACGGGTAGAGCCGTTCCAGTCCCGGGTCGGCGGGCAGGCCGAGCCGGCGCCGCGCCGCGTTCCAGGGTTCGGCCATCACCTCGGCGAGCACCGGCCGGGGCAGTCGCGGCAGCTGCCCGAGGGCCGCGTACGGCACCCCGGCCGCGTCGGCGGCGAGCGGCGCGGCCCACTCCAGCGACTCGTGCAGCACCACGTCCGGGCGCAGCTCACGGAGCAGGTCGACCAGGCCGGCCACCATCGAGCCGGTGGCCAGGCTCATCAGCCGCAGCCGCCGCCGCGGGTCGTCGAAGGCGCCGGCCCGGGGGCCGTCGGCGAGCCAGGCCGGCCCCACCTCCCGGACGGCGAACCCGGCGCGGGTCACCCAGTGCCCCATCCCCCGGCCGGTCGCCACCACCACCTCGTGCCCGGCGTCCACCGCGGCCCGGGCGAGCGGGGCGACCGCGTGGAAGTGGCCGACCGCCGGCTGACACGTGACGACGAGTTTCATGCCACCGCACCTCCCTGGCGCCAGTCCTCGCGGTATCCGCGAGCGGTGATGCCGGCCACGCAGCCGGCCAGATCGCGTCCTCGGGAGCCGCGCACCACGGCGTCCGGCCGCCCGCCGCCGGCCACCTCGGCGACCACCGCGGCGGTGGCCCGGGCCAGCTCCGCCACCTCGGCGTCGCCGACCCGCCGGAAGCCCAGGTCGTTGGTGCCGATCCGGATGCCGCTGGTCTCCGCCGCCGGTCGGGGGTCGCGCGGGACGAGGTTCATGTTGACCAGCACGCCGAGGCGGCGCAGCACGTCGGCGACCTGCCGGCCGGTGACCGCCGCCGCGCGCAGGTCGGCCAGGACGAGATGGCTGTCGGTGCCGCCGGAGACCACCGGCACCCCGTGGTCGGCCAGGGCCGCCGCGAACGTCCGTGCGTAGCGCACCACCCGGCGCATCGCCGCGGCGAACTCCGGGCGGGCGGCGAAGCCCAGCGCGACCGCCTTGGCGGCGATGCCGCCGAAGTCCGGGGTGCCCTGGAAGCCGGGGAAGACCGCCCGGTCCAGCGCCCGGGCGCTGAGCCGGGACGACGCCCCGCGCAGCAGCAGGCCGCCGCGCGGCCCGCAGAGCTGCTTGTACGTCGAGGTGGTGATCACGTCGCAGTGCGGCACCGGGGACGGGTGGGCGCCGGCGGCGACCAGCCCGCTGACGTGGCTGACGTCGGCCAGCAGCAGCGCGTCCACCTCGTCGGCGGCGGCCCGGAACGCGGCGAAGTCCAGCTGCCGGGGGTACGCCGAGCCGCCGCAGATCAGCAGCCGCGGCCGGACCTGCTTGACCAGCACGGCCAACGCTGCGTGGTCGATCAGGCCCCGCTCGTCGACCTCGTAGTAGCTGGCGGTGACCCGCTTGGCGATGCTGGCGCCCCGGGAGACGTGGGTCAGGTGCCCGCCGTGGTCGAGTTCCAGGGCCAGCACGGTGTCGCCCGGGTCGAGCAGGCCGTAGAGCACGGCGAGGTTGGCCGCCGAGCCGGAGAGCGGCTGCACGTTGGCGTGCGGGGCGCCGAACAGCCGCTCGGCGCGGCCCCGGGCCAGCTGCTCGACCTGGTCGACCACCTCGGTGCCCGGGTGGTAGCGGCCGCCGGCGTAGCCCTCGGCGGTCACCGAACTGAACAGCAACGCGTGCGCCACCAGGGCGGCCGGCAGGGTGGGGCTGGCCGCGGCGACCAGGTTCAGCGTGCCGCGCTGGCGGCGCAGCTCGGCGTGCGCGAGGCGGACCAGCGGGGCGTCCCGCCGGTCGAGCGAGACCAGCGCGTCGGCGCACCAGGCCTGGACGGCGGCCAGGTCGGCCAGGTCGGCCGGGGCGTCCAGGCCGGTCACGGCGTGGCCCAGGCGTCGGTGCGGACGCGCAGCCGGCGGACGATCTCGCCGACCAGGGCTCGGCGGTGCGGCTGGAGGTAGAAGTGGTCGCCGGTGAAGACCCGCACGTCGCAGCCGGCGGTGGTGACCGTCCCCCAGCCGGGCAGCACGGCGAGGTCCACGTCCGGGTCCGCGTCGCCGCTGACCGCGAGGACGGGACAGGTCAGCGGCGGACCGGCGGGCGGCCGGTAGGTCTCGCTGAGCCGGTAGTCGGCGCGCAGCACCGGCAGCACCAGGGCGCGCAGCTCCGGGCTCTCCAGCACCGCCCGGCTGGTGCCGCCGGCCCGGGCGACGTCCGCCCAGAGCGCGTCGTCGTCCATCAGGTGCACCGCCCGGGACGGGTCGAACGGCGCCTGGCGTCCGGAGACCACCAGCAGCGCCGGCGGCGCGCCGGCGACCGCCAGCCGGCGGGCCACCTCGTAGCCGACCGCCGCGCCGAGGCTGTGTCCGAACAGCACCAGCGGCACGTCGGTGGCGCGCAGCACGTCGGCGTACCGGTCGGCCAGCTCGCCGAGGTCGGTGGCGGGCGGCTCGCGCAGCCGGTCCTCCCGGCCGGGATACTGCGCGGCCAGCAGCTCGACGTCGGCCGGCAGCTCGTCGGCCCACGGCCGGAAGAAGCTGGCGCTGCCACCGGCGTGCGGGAAGCAGGCCAGCCGCGCGGCCGCCACCGGCACCGGCCGGTAGCGCTGGAACCAGGGCGCCGCCGCCCGGCCCGGATAGGCGTTCACGTCAGCACCTCGTGCTCCCCCTCGATCAGGTCCCCGGCCGCGAGGAACCGCGGCTCGTCCCGGCGGACCAGCTCCACCGGGCCCAGCAGCTGGGTGATCTCCCGGGTCAGCTGGCACAACCCGAGGTGGTACTGCCCGTCGGTCATCGGGTCCGCCCCGCGGGCCACGTCGTCGGTGAGCCGCCGCACCGCGACCCGGACCGCCTCGGGCCAGAGCGTGTCGAGGGTCTGCGCCCAGCTCGGCGCGGCCGGCGGCCCGATCGGGGTGGTGCCGGCGAGGGCGAGGTGGTCGACGCCGAGCCGGTCGAAGCCGGCCGCGCCGGCCGCCTCCCGGGGCAGGTGCGGCCGGACGGTCCAGAGCACCGGACCGGTGCTGGAGACCAGGGTCAGCTGCCCGCCCTCGGTGCCGATGGTGATCCGGTGCCACAGGTGGGCGTGGTTGTCCGGCTCCCGCGGGTCCATCTGGTGCTGCACCCGCAGCGTGGTGGGCACCCCGGCGAACACCCCGTCGAGGCTGCGGAACGGCACGTCCAGCGGTGTCAGGGCGCGCACCGCCGCCGGCAGCGGGGCCGGCGGCGCGAATCCCCACGGTCGCAACCGGCCGAGCGCGGCGCCGAGCACGTCGAGCAGCGGGTAGAGCACCTGGACGCTGCCCGCCGCGTCCACGAAGAGCGGCGGCTGCCGGCGCAGCAGCGCCCGGGCCGCGGCGACGAACCGGCGCACCGGCGCCACGTGCACGTGGTGGCTGTTGAGCCGGTACCCGACCCGGTTGGCCCGCGCGGCGCGCAGGCACCCGGCCAGCTCGTCGGCGTGCAGCGGGTGCTCCTGCAGCACGTGGATCCCCCGGGACATCAGCGCCTGCGCCAGCCGGGCGCCGGGCCCGCCGGTGATCGCCGAGCCGACCACCACGCAGGCCACCGTTACGTCCCCGGGCAGCTCGTCGGGGTGCCGGTAGAGCGGCACGCCCCACCGGCGGGCGCAGGCGGCCGACCGGTCGCTGCCCCGGGCCAGGATGCCGGCCAGCTCCACCGGCGACTCGGGCGCGGCCAGCCCGGCGAGGTAGACGCGGCCGAACCCGGTGCCGCAGACCACCGCCCGGGGCCGGGTCACAGCACCCCCTCCTCGACCGTCGCGGCGTCGGCGGCCGCCCCGTCGAACAGGTCGAACGCGCGCACCACCCCGGTGGCCCGCAACGCCTCGACCAGCTCGGCGGCGGCGAGCCCCTCGGCGGCCAGGTGCGCGCCCGGCGGCACCCGGCCGGCGAGCACCTGCGCGGCGGCGAGCGCGCAGACCGTACCGGTGATCTCGGAGGTGTCCGCCGAGCGCAGCACCAGGGTGCGGGTGCGCTCGTCCCCGTCCGGCCCGATGCCGCCCAGCTCGAAGACGAGCAACTGGTACGGGCGCTTGCCGAACATGTCCAGCTCCGCCGCGGCGGCCAGGTCCCGGGCGGCGGCGCTCAGGTCGCCCTCCCCGCTCATGGCGCCCTGCAACCGGCTCAGCGTGGCCATCATCGCCGCCCCGCCGTCGAAGACCGCGTGCCAGCGCAGCTCGGTGAGCCCGAGCTGCCCGGCCAGCCGCTCCCCCTCGTAGCCCAGGTAGGGGTAGGCGGTGACCCGGCCGGGGAAGAACGGCAGCTCCACGTCGGTCAGCGCGCCCGCCGCCCGGGTGACCCGCCGGCCGTCCAGCCAGACCGCCTGCGACTCCTCGTCCCGGGTGCGCAGGCTGAGCAGGTAGTCCACCGCTCCGGCCGGGGTCAGCCGGTCCATCACCCCGACGTGGACGACCAGCCGGCGGGGCCGGTGGAACTCGGTGGCGGCGAGCCAGCGGGGCAGCAGCCCGGTCAGCCCCGGCATCAGGCCGGCGGTGACCAGCGCGGTCCGTCCCGAGGCGGCCAGCCCGAGCGGGGTGAGCCGGTCCAGCAGCGGCAGGTCGCCGCCGGCGTCGACGTAGTCGGCCCCGGCGGCCAGGGCCGCCCGGGCCACCCGGTCGACCACCAGGTACGACGCGGCGCTGGCGTTGACCACCAGCCGGCAGCCGGCGCAGAAGCGGCGCAACGCCTCGTCGTCGTAGACGTCCACCGCCATCGCCTCGGCCCGGCCGGCCAGCTCGCGGCGGACCAGATCCTCGGCGGCGGCCAGCCGGCGACCGCCGACCCGCAGCCGGTACTCGGGCCCGAGCAGCCGGTGCAGTCGGCGGGCCGCCGCGCCGCCCACCGCGCCGGACCCGCCGACGACCCCGACCAGCGCGCTCACCGGAGCCCACCCTTCGTTCGCGACTGCGGGGCGCGCAACCCCGGCGCACTCCTCGCGCTCACGGCTGCGCCCCGTCGATGACCCGCAGCTCGCCGAGGCATACCTCGCGCCAGCGCCGTTCCACCCGGGCCGCCGCTCGCGGCCAGCGGGACCGGTCGAAGTCGAACACCAGGGTGAGGTCGCCGGCGTACAGCGGTGGCCCGTGCCGGACCAGCGCGTCGAGCGCGGACCGGAACGCGGCGTGCCGGGCGGTCAGCTCGGTCGGGTCGACGTCGAGCACCGCGGCGATCCGGGCCAGCCGCCAGTCGGCCGGTTCCGCGGCCAGCGCGCCGAAGACGCTCTCGTCGCCGGCCTCCACGGCGCGGGCGAGGTCCGCCTCGCCGGGCAGGCCGAGGTCGGCCGGGTCCACCCCGAGGTCGCGGGTGAACAGGTACTCGCCGACCAGCTCGCCGGGCGCGCCGTCGGGCAGCGGCAACCCGGCGACCACGGTCAGCCCGCTGACGGTCACGCCCGCCTCGCCGAGCTGCCGGGCCAGCTCCGCGGCCAGTACGCCGCCGAGGTCCCGCCCGGTCAGCTCCACCGGCCGGCCGCGCAGCTCGGCGCGGAGCGCCGGGAGGTAGCCGGCGGCCCGCCGCTCCGGGTCCTCGGCCGTGGCGTCGCCGGGCAGCTCCAGCCGGACCGGCCCCTCGGGCGGCACCGGGAACGGCAGGGCGGGCGCCGCAGCGGGCCCAGTCGCCGGCTCGGCGGTGTCCCCGGGGGTGTCCCCGCCGGTGAGTCCGGCGGCGAGCGTACGCACCGTCGCGCCCTCCAGCAGGTCGCGCAGCAGGGTGTCGAAGAGCGCGCCGGAGGCGGCCGGCACGTCGTCCCGGATCCGGCCGACCAGCTGCGCCGCGAGCAGCGAGTCGCCGCCCAGGCTGAACAGGTCGTCGTCCCGGCCCACCCGTTCGACGTTGAGCACGTCGGCCCAGATCGCCGCGATGGCGGTCTCCAGCTCGCCGCTGGGCTCGGCGGAGCCGGCGCCGCGGGCGGCCGCAGCCCGGGGCAGCAGGGCGCGCAGGGCGGCCCGGTCCACCTTGTCGTTGGCGGTCAGCGGGATCGCGTCGAGCACCTCCAGCCGGCTGGGCAGCATGTACTCCGGCAGCCGTTCGGCGAGGTGCCGGCGCAGCGCCGCCGGGTCGACGTCGACCCGGTCGGGCTTGAACCGGGCGGCGAAGACGTGCATGCCGATCGCGTCCAGGGCGACGTCGGTCGCGGAGAGCTGCACCGCCGGCGCGGCGCCGGCCGCGGCGAGCAGCTCCCGCCACTGCGGGGCGGAGATGAAGGTCTCGTCCCGCCCGGCCCGCACGTCGGCGAAGTCCCCGGCAGTGGCGTCGAAGAGGAACTCCATCGAGGTGAGGATCTGGTAGTTGTCCCGGGTGGTCTCGATGAACACCAGCCAGCCGCCGGGACGTAGCAGCTCCCGGAACCGGGCCAGCGCCTGGCCGGCGTCGCGGGCGTAGTGCAGCACGTTGGCGCAGAGGATCACGTCCACGCTGTTGGCCGTCATGCCCTGCGTGCGGAAGTCCACGTTGAGGTCGAAGAGGTGGTAGTCCACCCACGGGTAGTCGGCGAACCGCTCCCGGGCGCTGTTCAGGAAGAACTGGGAGACGTCGGTGAAGGCGTACCGCACCGGGTAGCCATCGAGGGCGGGGATCAGGTCGATGCTGGTGCCCCCGACGCCGGCGCCGACCTCCAGCACCCGCATCGGGCGGTCGTCCGGCCAGGCGGCGGCCAGATCGCACATCGCCCGGACGACCAGCCGGTTGAGGCTGTGGCTGAGGAAGTTGCCCTGGTACGCCGACTCCTGGATGTCCAGCCGGCCCTGCGGGAAGAGCAGCTGCACCGGGTCGACCTCGTCGCGCATCAGCTCCGGCAGGTGGGCGCTGGCGGTGCGGAAGTAGCCGACCAGTTCGGTGCGCAGGCCGCCGGCGTCCTGCATCCGGTCGATCTCCTGCCAGGCGGCGCGCACGGTGTCCGCGTCGACGGTGAGGCTCTCCGGGGCCGGGCGCAGCCGGCCGGCCGGGTCGCGCCGGATCAGCCCGTGCCGCTCCAGCGCGGCCAGCCAGCGCCGGATCAGCCGCTGGTGCTTGGCGCCCACCCGGGCGGTGCGCATCACCTCGTCCACCGTGTGTCCCACCTCGGCCGAGGTGAACAGCCCCTGGTCGCGCAGCGCGCGGATCATCGCCAGCAGCGCGGTGTGGTCGAGCTGCCGGGCGAACCGGACGGCCTGCTCGCCGTCCTGCTCGGCGCGGATCGCGGCCAGCTCCCGCACGGCGGAGGCGGCCAGGTCGAGCGGGTCGTCCGGGCCGTCGGCGCGGCGGGCCGGCTCCACGAAGGCGACCAGCCGCCGCTCCAGCGGGGCGTCGCCCTCCACCACCACCGCCGCGGCGCCGACCGGCGGGTACGACTGCGCGGCGGCCTCGATCTCGGCCAGCTCGATCCGGTGCCCCCGGATCTTCACCTGGAGGTCCTCCCGGCCGAGGAACTCGATGTCCCCGCTGGGCAGGTACCGGCCCAGGTCGCCGGTGCGGTAGAGCCGCTCGCCGGTGACCGGGTGCCGGACGAACCGCCGCGCGGTCAGCTCCGGGTCGCCGAGGTAGCCGTCCGCGACGCCGACCCCGCCGATGTACAGCTCGCCGACCGCCCAGTCCGGGCAGGGCCGCATCGCCTCGTCCAGCACGTGCATGCTCTGGTTGGTCAGCGGCCGCCCGTACGGGATGCTCGGCCACTCCGCCGGCACCTCGTCGATCGGGTATCCGATGGACCAGATCGACCCCTCGGTGGCGCCGCCCAGGCTGTGCAGTACCAGGCCGGGGATCAGGGCGCGGATCTGGTCGGGCAGCCGCACCGGGATCCAGTCGCCGGAGAGCATCGCCAGGCGCAGCGAGTCCAGCCCGGTGGTGTCGGCCACGGCCAGGTAGTCGGCGAGCATCTGCAGCTGCGCCGGGACCGAGTTCCACAGGGTCACCCGGTGGTCGCGGATCAGCTCCGCCCAGTGCGACGGGTCGCCGCGCCGGTCGGCCGCGGGCAGCACCAGTGCCGCACCCACCGCCAGCGGGCCGAAGATGTCGTAGACGGACAGGTCGAAGGAGAGCCCGGCCAGGCCGAGCACCCGGTCGTCCGGCCCGACCGCGAACCGCCGGTTGATGTCCTCGACGGTGTTCACCGCGCCCCGGTGCGGGATCACCACGCCCTTGGGCCGGCCCGTGGAGCCGGAGGTGTAGATGACGTAGGCGGTGTCCCGGTCGGTGACGCCGACCGGCGCCACCGGTTGGTCGGCCGGCGGAAGCCCGTCCACCACGATCCGGCGTACCCCGGCGGGCAGGCCCTCGGCGTCGGCGGTGGTCACCGCGTACCGGGCGCCGGCGGCGTCCACCAGGGACTCCTTGCGGGCGACCGGGGCCCGGGTGTCCACCGGCAGGTAGGCGCCGCCGGCGAGCAGCACGCCGAGCACCGCCACCACCTGGTCGGGCCCCGGCGGCAGCAGCACCGCGACCAGGTCGCCGGGCGCGGCGCCCGCGGCGCGCAGCGCGTCGGCGACCGCCGCCGCCCGGGTCAGCAGCTCGCCGTAGCTCAGCGTGCGGTCCGCGCCGATCACCGCCGGCCGGTCCGGGGTACGCCGGCACTGCGCGACCACCCCGTCGTGCAGCAGCGCGCCGGTGAGCGGGGCGGTGGTGTCGTTCACCTCGGCCCGCCGGGCCAGCTGGTCGGCCGGCAGCTCCACCGGGTCCGCGTCGTCCCACCGCTGTCCCGCCGCCAGCTGGCGCACCAGCGCCTGGAACGCGCCGAACATCGCCTCGACCATGCCGTCGGGGAAGATGCCCTGGCGGACGTCCCAGTTGACCACCAGCCCGTCCGAGCGCTCCAGCGCCTGGCAGTCGATCCAGACCTGCGGGGTCTGGCTGATGCCGTAGCCGAAGCCGACCCGCTGCGGGCCGGACTCCCCGGCGGTGCCCAGCCCGAGCGCGCTGGTGAAGACCACCGGCATCAGCGCGGCGTCCTGGCCCCGGCGGCGGGCCAGCTCGCGCAGCACCTCGACGCCGCTGACCAGCAGGTGGTCCATGTCCGCCCAGAGCTGCTGCTGCACCGCGCCGGCCCGCTCGCCGAAGCTGGCGCCGGCGTCGCCGTCGACCTCGAGCAGCACCGCCGAGGTGAAGTCGCCGACCAGCCGGTCGACCTGGGGGTGCAGCGGCAGGCGGCGGAGCATTGTCAGGTTGAGCAGGAACCGGCGCCCCTTGCTCCACCGCCCGATCACCTCGGCGTACGCGGCGAGCACCGCCACCGACGGGGTGACGCCCCGGTCGGCGGCGAGCCGCTTCAACCCCTCGTACGCCTCCGTGGGCAGGTGCAGCTGCCAGCGGCGGAACCGCACCCCGCCCGGCTCGGCGGGGCGGTCGCCGAGCACCACCAGCTCCGGCGCCGGCGGCAGCGTGTCGATCCGGTGCCACCAGTACTCGCGGTCCTTGGCGTACCGGCGGGTGCCGCGCAGCTGCCGCTCGCCGAGCAGGTAGTCGCGGAAGGAGAGCTCCAGCGGGGGCAGCCGGTGCCCGGGGTCGTGGTAGCAGCGGGTGAACTCCTCCAGCAGCAGCTGGATGCTGACGTAGTCGGCGACCAGGAAGTCGATCGACAGGTGCAGCACCGCGCGGTCGTCGGCGCGGGTGACCCGGACCTCGAACAGCGGCCAACCGTCCGGCGGGTAGACCCGGTGGTCCAGTTCGGCGCGGACCCCGTCGATCGCGGCGGCCACCGCGGCCGGGCCACGGCCGCGCAGATCGAGCACCGGCACGACCAGTGGCGGCGGGTCCGGCACGATCCGCTGCGACCCGGCCGGGTCGATCCGGGCGCGGAGCATGTCGTGCCGGCGCACCAGCATCCGCCACACTTCGGCGACCCGGTCGCCGTCGAGGTCGGGGAAGGTCAGCTCGCCGTACGCGTGGCAGCCCACCCCGCTGTAGGCGAACGCGCTGCGCCGACCCAGCACGTAGGACATCTGGATGTCGGTGAGCGGGAACGGGTCGTGCCGCGCCGCCGGGTCGGGCTCCAGCCCGGCCGTCGGCGCCCCCTTGAGGTACGCCAGCAGCTCCGGGCGGCGGGCCCGCAGCGTCTCCCGGCGCTGCTCGGTGAGCACCCCGCGGGGCGCCCGGAAGCGCAGCTGGCCGTCCTCCTCCCACAGCTCGACGCCGTGCGCCTCCAGGGTGTCGACCAGCTCCGACACGGTGACCGCTGGCTCGATCACAGCACCCCCTCCTCGAAGGTCGCCCCGGCCTGGTCGAGTCGCGCCGCGACCACCCGGGCCTGCCCGGCCACCGATGGCGCGCTCAACACCTCCCGCAGCGACATCTGCACGCCGAACCGCTGCCGGATCAGCTGGACCAACCGGGTGGCGAGCAGGCTGTCCCCGCCCGCGGCGAAGAAACTGGCGTCCCGGTCGACCACCGGGAGGTCGAGCAGGCCGCGCCAGAGCCCGGCCACCCCCTCCTCGGTCGGCCCGCGCGGCGGCTCCGCCACCGCCACGCCGGCAGCGCCGGCCAGCGCCGCGCCGACGGCGGCCCGGTCGACCTTGCCGTTCGGGCTCAACGGCAGCCGGGGCAGCACCGCCAGCTGCCGGGGCACCATGTAGTCGGGCAGCCGCGCGGCCAGGTGGGCGCGCAGGTCGTCCGGGTCCACCTGGCCGACGGTGGTCACCGCGGCGGCGAGCCGGCGGGTGCGCTCGCCGACCGCGCAGGCGATCGCGGCGGTCACCGCGGGGTGGCTCTCCAGCGCGGTCTCGATCTCGCCCAGCTCGATCCGGTGGCCGCGCACCTTCACCTGGTGGTCGACCCGGCCGAGGAACTCCAGCGTCCCGTCCGGCCAGTACCGGCCCAGGTCGCCGGTGCGGTACCAGCGTTCGCCGGCGTACTCGACGAATCGGGCGGCGGTGCGCTCCGGGTCGCCGTGGTAGCCGAGCGCCACCCCGGCGCCGCCGATCCACAGCTCGCCGGGCACCCAGTCCGGCCGGTCCCCGCCGGGCCCGTCGACGACCCGGTAGCACTGGTTGCGCAGCGGGAAGCCGTACGGGATGGAGGTCCAGCCCGGCGGCACCTCGGTCACCTCGAAGGCGTTTGACCAGATCGCCGCCTCGGTGGCGCCGCCGAGCGCGACCAGCCGGCACCGGCCGGCACCGGCCGCGGCGAGCCGCCCGGGCAGGTCCAGCCCGACCCAGTCGCCGGAGACCAGGGCCAGCCGCAGCGCCGCCGGCAGGTCGCCGCCGGCCTCGGTGAGCAGCATGTCCAGCAGGGCCGGAACGCTGTTCCACAGGGTGACCCGGTGGGTGCGGGCCAGCCGGAGCCAGGCGGCCGGGTCGCGGCGCTCCTCCTCGGCCGGCAGCACCACCGTGCCGCCGGCGGCGAGCAGCCCGAACACGTCGTACACGGACAGGTCGAAGTCGAGCGCGGAGACGGCCAGCACCCGGTCGGCGGGGCCGACGGCGTAGCGCTGGTTGACGTCCTCGACGGTGTTGACAGCGCTGGCGTGGGAGATCACCACGCCCTTCGGATCGCCGGTCGAGCCGGAGGTGTAGATGACGTAGGCCGGCTGGTCGGGTGGTACGGCCACCGGCTCGGCCGGGGCGTGCTCGCCGGCCCGGTCCAGGAAGGCCGCATCGAGCACCGCGCGGGCGCCGCTGTCGGCGACGATCCGGTCCCGGCGCAGCGCGGGGTGGTCGACCCCGACCGGCACGTACGCCGCGCCGGCGGCCAGCACGCCGAGCACCGCGACCACCTGGCCGGGCCCCTTGGGCACGGTGACCGCCACCCGGTCGCCGGGGCGCACCCCGGCGGCGCGCAGCGCGGCGGCGACCCGCCCGGCCCGGTCGGCCAGCTCGCCGTAGCCGAGCACCCCGTCGTCACCCCAGGCCAGCGCGGGCGCGTCCGGCCGGGCGGCCGCGACGGCGAGGAAGCCCTCGTGCAGCAGCCGGCCGGAGCGCGGGCCGGCGGTGTCGTTGACCCGGCGGCGCACCGCCGCCTGCGCGTCCGGCAGCGGCACCCGGGCCGGTGCGTCCCAGTCGGCCGCCCCGGCCAGCCGGACCAGCAGGTCCCGGTACGCGGCGAACATCGCGTCCAGCACGCCGGGGCAGAACGCCTCGTCGACGGCGTCCCAGTTGAGCAGCAGCCCGCCGTCGTGCTCGGTGACCTGGTGGTCGAGCAGCACCTGCGGGGTCTGGGACAGCCCGGTGCGGTACTCGCCGAACGGGGTGCGCAGGTCGAAGCGGTGTTCGGTGGCGTCCCGGACGCCGAGCGTGCTGGTGAACACCACCGGCATCAGCACCTCCGGCGCCCCGGTGCGGCGGGCCAGTTCACGCAGCACCGAGATGCCGGAGTAGGCGCTGTGCTCCATGTCGGACCAGACCTGCCGCTGCAACCGGCGGGCCGCCGCGGCGAAGCTCTCCCCCGGTTCCGGGCGGTCGGCCACCAGCAGCAGGGAGGTGAAGTCGCCGACCACCCGGTGGATGTCGGGGTGCACCTCGGGCCGGTCGAAGAGGGTGAAGTTCAGGGTGAACTCCTCCGCGGCGCTCCACGCCCGCAGTACGGCGGCGAAGGCGGTGGCGACCACGGTGGAGCCGGTGACCCCGTGCCGCGCGGCCCGGTCGCTCAGCCGCCGCCAGTCGTCCGCGTCGAGCCGGCACTCGCGGCGGCTGAACCGGTGCCCGGAGAGCTGAGCCGGGTCCCGGGCCAGCGGCAGCTGCGGCGCCGGGGGCAGCTCGTCGATCCGCTTGAGCCAGTGGTCGCGGGCCGCCGCCCGGCGGGCCGGGTCGACCGGGTCGGCGAGCAGCACGTCGCGGAAGGAGACCCCGATCGGCGGCAGGACCGCCGCCGGGTCGGCGTAGAGGCGGGACAGTTCGGAGAAGACGATCATGATGCTGAGCGCGTCCAGCACCGCGAAGTCGAGGCTCACCCCGAGCCGGGTGACGCCGTCGGCGGAGCGGACCGCCCGCAGGTCGAACAGCGGCCACGAGTCGGTGGCGAACACGTGGTGGGCCAGCTCGGCGCGCATCGCGGCGACCAGCGGCGCCGGGTCCGCCCCGGCGTCGGTCACCCGGATCCGTACCGGCGGCACCTCGGGCAGGACGCGCTGCCGGCCGTCGTCGTCGAAGACCGCCCGGAGCATCTCGTGCCGGTCCACCAGCCGGTTCCAGGCCGCCGCCAGCCGGTCGAGGTCGACGTCGCGGCCCTCGAACTCCCAGTACCAGTGGGAGCCGACCCCGCCGAGGGTGAACTCCGGCCGGCGCCCCAGCCAGTAGGCGCGCTGCACCTCGGTGGCGTCGAACGGCTCGTGCCGGTGTTCCGCGTCGGCCCGGACCGCCACCCCGTCCAGCGGCGCCGGCCCGCCGGGGGTGAGGTGCCGGGCGAACTCCGCCAGCGTCGGCGTCGCGAAGAGCTGGGTCAGGCTGGCGTCGGCGTACCCGGCCTGGCGCAGTGCGGCGATCACCCGGGTGGCGAGCAGGCTGTTGCCGCCGAGGGTGAAGAAGCTGTCGGAGCGGCCGACGGCCGGGTTCTCCAGCAGCTGCGCCCAGATCGCGGCCACCCGGGTCTCGGTCTCGCCGCGCGGCGGCTCCGTCTGCTGCGGGGTGGGCCGGTCGGCGAGCAGGCCGGCGATCGCCGACCGGTCCACCTTCCCGTTGGCGTTCAGCGGCAACGCGGTCAGCAGGTCGACCTGCCGGGGCACCATGTGCTCGGGCAGCCGCCGGCGCAGGTGCGCCACCAGGTCGTCCACCGCGAGGTCGGCGTCCGCCGGCACCACCGCCAGGGCGAGCCGGCGCGGCTCGGTGACCACCAGCGCCACCGTCCGGGCCACCCCCGGATACGACCGTGCCGCCGCCTCCACCTCGCCCAGGTCGATCCGCTGGCCGAGCAGCTTCACCTGGAAGTCGGTCCGGCCGAGCAGCTCCAGCGTGCCGTCCGGGTGGTAGCGGCACAGATCCCCGGTGCGGTACCAGCGCCCGCCGTCGTGCTCGACGAACCGCTCGGCGGTGCGGGCCGGGTCGCCCCGGTAGCCGCGGCCGACCCCGACGCCGCCGAGCCACAGCTCGCCCGGCACCCAGTCCGGGCAGTCCCGGCCGCGGGCGTCGACCACCCGCACCCGCTGGTTGCGCAGCGGCGCGCCGTACGGCACCGAGCGCCAGTGCGCGGGCACCTCGGTCACCTCGTGCCAGGTGGAGTGGATGCCGACCTCCGTCGCCCCGCCGAGCGCCACCAGTCGGCAGCCCGGGGCGTGGGTGACGAGCCGGTCGCGCAGGTCCAGGCCGACCCAGTCGCCGCCCAGCAGGGCGAGCCGCAGGCTGCGCAGCTGGCCGGGCCGCGCGGTGGTGAGCAGCATGTCGAGCAGGGCGGGCACCCCGGTCCAGACGGTGACCCCGTGCCGGTCGACCAGGTCGGCCCAGCGCTGGGCGTCCCGGCGGGCCTCCTCCGGCGGCAGCACCAGGGCGCCGCCGGCCGACAGGTAGGCGAAGAGTTCGTACACCGACCAGTCGTGCTCCAGCGAGGTGACCGCGAAGCCCCGGTCGTCGGCGCCGACCCACCAGCGGTCGCCGATGTCCTCGATGGTGTTGGCCGCCGCCCGGTGGCTCATCTCCACGCCCTTGGGGGTGCCGGTGGAGCCGGAGGTGTAGATGACGTACGCCAGCTCCTCCGGGTCGACCTCGACGGCGGGCGACAGCGGCTCGGCGGTGACCGCCTCCTCGACGGTCAGCGCCGCCGTCCCGGCCGGCCAGGCCAGCGCGGCCCGGGTGGCCGCGTCAGTGAGCACCAGTCGGATCCCGGCGTCGGCGTGGATGGCGGCCCGCCGGTCGGCCGGCTGGCCGGCGCCGACCGGGACGAACGCACCGCCGGCGCGGAGCACGCCGAGCACCGCGGCGACCTGGTCCGGGCCGCGGGGCAGGGTCACCGCCACCGGTTCGCCGGGGCGGCAGTCCCGCCCCGCCAGCAGGCCGGCGATCCGGTCGGCCCGCTCGGCGAGCGCCCGGTAGCTGACCGTGGTGCCGTCGCCGGCGACCAGCGCGACCTGGTCGGGCTGGTCGGCGGCGTGCCGGTAGAACGACTCGTGCAGCCGACGTTCTCGTTCCGGGCCGGCGGTGCGGTTCACCGCCGCCCGGCGCGCCGCCTGGTCGGCGGGCAGCAGGCTGGGCGTCGGCGCGGACCAGTCCCGCTCGGTGGCCAGCCAGTCGAGCAGCCGCAGGTACGCGTCGAACATCGCGTCCAGCACGCCGTCGCAGAACAGCTCGTCGACCGCGTCCCAGTTGAGCAGCAGCCCCCCGGCGTGCTCGGTGACCTGGTGGTCGAGCACCACCTGGGGAGCCTGCGAGATGTTCCAGCCGAGCGTGCCGAAGTGCTCGGTCACCGTCCGGTTGAACAGCTCACCGAGGCCGAGCGCGCTGGTGAAGACCACCGGTGCGAGGGTCTGCGCGGCGCCGTCGCGCCGGGCCAGCTCGCGCAGCACCTCCAGCCCGGAGTACGCCGAGTGCGCGGCGTCCGCGGTGAACCGGGCCTGGGTCCGCCGGACCAGGTCCAGGAAGGACCCGCCCGGCGCGGTGTGCACACCGAGGATCAGCAGGTTGCTGAAGTCGCCGACCAGCAGCCCCACGTCGGGGTGGATCGGCTCCCGGTCGAACAGCGGCACGTTGAGCAGGAAGTCCGGCTCCTCACTCCAGCCGGCGAGCACCTCGCTGAACGCGGCAGCGAACGTCATCGACAGGGTCACGCCCTGGTCCCGGGCCCGCTCGGCGAGCCGCGCCCAGCGGTCCGCGGAGAGCCAGTGGTGCCGGCGGGTGACCCGGTGCCGGGTGAGCTGCTCCGGCGCGACGGCCAGCGGCAGCCGGGGCGCCCGGGGCAGCTCCGGCAGCCGGTCGGCCCAGTACCGTTCGGCGTCCGCCCGGCCGGGCACCGGCCGGGCCCGGCGGTCGGCCAGGTAGCGCGGGTAGCTGTAGCCGATGGCGGGCAGTTCCGCCGCCGGGTCGGCATAGAGGGCGGCCAGGTCGTTGATGATGATCCGGAAGCTGAGCGCGTCCGCGACCAGCATGTCGATGTTCAAGTGCAGCCGGGTACGCCCGGCCGGCAGCAGCGAGACGCCGACGTCGAAGACCTCGCCGCCGGCCACGTCGAAGCGCCGGTGCGACAGCGCGTCCCGGAGCCGGGCCAGTTCCGCCTCGACCCGGGCCGGCGGCAGTTCCCGCAGGTCGTGGACGGTGAGGCCGGGCCAGCTCGGTTCGGGTTGGATCTGCTGGCGCCCGTCGCCGAGCACCCGGGCCCGCAGCATGCCGTGCCGGCGCAGCAGCGCCCGGGCGGCGGTCTCCAGCCGCCGCGGGTCGACCGCCGCGCCGTCGAGTTCGGCGTAGAAGTGGGTGGCCACCCCGCCGAGGGTCAGGTTCTCCGCCCGCCCCACCCAGTACGCGTGCTGCATGGTGGCCAGCGGGAAGGGCGCGCTCTCGTCCACCTCGACGTGGGCCGGGGCGGCCTTGGCGGCCGGCTCGGCCGGGGCGCTCTGCCGCTGTGCGATCAGGTCCTGCCACTGCGCGAAGGTGGGGCGGGCGAACAGGTCGGCGAACTTCACGTCCACTCCGGCGGCGCGCCACCGGGCGGCCAGCCGCATCACCTTCATCGAGTCCAGGCCGACCGCGATCAGGTCGCCACCGGCCTCGTCCAGTGCGGTCTCCCCGCCCACCAGTTCGGCGATGTCGGCGCGCATCCGGTCGGCGGTCAGCGGCGTCCCGGTCGCGGGCAGGGTGCTGTGACTGTC
>NZ_QGSW01000101.1:0-32667 GCF_003176715.1 Micromonospora sp. S4605 | reverse complement strand
CAGCGCGCACCCCGCGCCGGCCGGACCGGGCGGCCGTCCGGCGGCCGGCGCGCAAGCCGCGCCGCCCGCCGAAGCTGGCCGACCCGGGCCGCCGGCTGCGGCTGGGCACCGTGCTGACCCTGGCGCTCTTCGCCACCATCGGCATCCGGTTGGTCTACCTCCAGGCGGTGGAGACCCCGGCGTACGCGGGCGGCGGCGTCGCCGACCGGACCCGGACGGTCACCCTGCCCGCGCCGCGCGGCGCGATCTACGACCGGGACGGCGCCGAGTTGGCGCACAGCGTCGAGGCCCGGTACGTCTACGCCGACCCGACCCAGATCAAGGACCCGCAGGCCACCGCGAAGGCGCTCTCGCCGCTGCTCGGCATCCCCGCCTCCGAGCTGGCCGGGCGGATGGCCCCGCGCAAGCGCCCGGACGGGGTCTGGTCGCAGTTCGAGTACCTGGCCCGCGGGGTGGAGATCGAGAAGGCCCGGCAGATCATGGAGCTCAAGCTGCCCGGCATCAACACCCACCGCGACGAGCGGCGCGAGGTGCCCGGCGGCGACCTGGCCGCCAACCTGATCGGCTTCACCAGCCAGGACATGAACGGGCTGGAGGGGCTGGAGGCCCGCTACGACGACCTGCTGCACGGCGAGGACGGCAAGCGGGTCTACGAGGTCGGCCTGGGCGACCTGGCCGCGCCGATCCCCGGCGGCTACAGCCGCACCACCCCGCCCAAGCCGGGCAGTTCGCTCCAGCTCACCATCGACCGGGACCTGCAGTTCAAGGTGCAGCGGATCCTCAGCGAGGCGATGGCGCAGAGCAAGGGCAGCACCGGCGCCGCGGTGGTGATCGAGGTGGCCACCGGGGAGGTGCTGGCCCAGGCCAGCCACCCGACCTACAACGCCGCCAAGCCCCTGCCGAGCGACCCGGCCGACCGGGAGGACGCGGCCACCAGCTTCGTGGTGGACCCGGGCTCGGTGCACAAGGCGATCACCTTCGGCGCGGCGTTGCAGGAGGGGGTGATCACCCCGGACACCACGCTGCCGATCGCGAACAGCATCAAGATGGGCGACACCTGGTTCTCCGACACCCATCCGGCCAACGGGCGGCGGATGAGCCTGCCCGGGATGATGGCGTACTCGTCGAACGTCGGCACCATCGAGATCGCCGACAAGCTCGGCCGGGACCGGCTGATCGACTACCAGCGCCGGTTCGGGCTCGGCCAGGCCACCGGGGTGGGCATGCCCGGCGAGGCCAGCGGCCGGCTGCTGCCCGCCGACGAGTGGAGCGGGTCGTCGTACGGGTCGGTGCCGATCGGGCACAGCGTGGACGCCACGCCGCTGCAGATGGCCGCCGCGTACGCGACGATCGCCAACAACGGCACCTACGTCCAGCCGCACCTGATCAAGGAGGTGATCGGGCCGGACGGCAAGCGCACGCCGGGCAAGACGCCGGTCACCCGGTCGGTGCTCAGCCCGGAGAACGCGGCAGCGCTGCGCACCATCCTGGAGGCGGTGACCACCGTCGACGGGGCCACCGGTACGGCGGCGGCGATCCCCGGTTACCGGGTCGCCGGCAAGACCGGCACCGGCTGGCGGCTGGTCGACGGGGAGAAGCAGCCGGGCGAGGTGGCGTCGTTCATCGGGATGGCCCCGGCCGAGCAGCCCCGGTACGTGATCGCGGTCTTCGCGCACACCCCGTCGGGCGGGGGCGGGGACATCGCCGCCCCGGCGTTCCGCGAGATGATGCAGTTCACCCTGCACCACTACCGGGTGCCGCCGTCCGCCGCGGGTAAGGCCCCGAAGTTCGTCGTCTATCCCCGCTGACCAGGCATGGCGGGACATCATCGGTGAGTGCGGACGAACCACCGGGGCGGCTGTGCGGCCGGAACCGGACGACCGGGTAGGGTCTGACGCCGTGCCCGGCAATCCTCGCCCCCGTACCGTGATCGGCACCCGGCTCGGCGATCTCGCCGCCCGGCTGGCCGTGGAGCCTCCGGCCGACGCCGCCGACCCGGTGGTGACCGGCATCACGCACGCCAGCCAGGTGGTCCGCCCCGGCGACCTGTACGCGGCGCTGCCCGGCGCCCGCCGGCACGGCGCCGAGTTCACCGCCGGCGCGGCGGCGGCCGGCGCGGTGGCCGTGCTGACCGACCCGGCGGGCGCGCCCGCGGCGGCCGAGGCCGGCCTGCCCGCGCTGGTGGTGCCCGACCCGCGGGCCGTGCTCGGCGCCCTGGCTTCCGCCGTCTACGGCGACCCGACCGAGGCGCTGACCGTGATCGGGGTGACCGGGACGGCCGGCAAGACCTCCACCGCCTACCTGGTCGAGTCCGGGCTGCGCGCCGCCGGCCACACCACCGGCCTGATCGGCACCGTGGAGACCCGCCTCGGCGACCTGCGGATCGACAGCGTGCGCACCACGCCGGAGGCCACCGACCTGCACGCCATGCTGGCCGCCGCCCGCGAGCGCGGGGTCACCGCGGTGGTCATGGAGGTGTCCAGTCACGCGTTGGCCATGGGCCGGGTCGGCGGGGTCCGGTTCACCGTCGGCGGCTACACCAACTTCGGCTCCGACCACCTGGACTTCCACGCCGACTCCGCTGACTACTTCGCCGCCAAGGCGCAGCTCTTCGACGGCCGGTGCGCGGTGGAGGTGCTCAACCACGACGACCCGGCGCTGCGGCCGCTGTTCAAGCCGGCCACCGTGAGCTACTCGGCGGCCGGCGACACCGCCGCGACCTGGTGGGCCGACGGCATCGGCGGCGAAGGGTACGCGCAGCACTTCACCGCGCACGGCCCGGACGGCCTGGCGCTGCCCACCGGCGTGGCGCTGCCGGGGCGGCACAACGTCGCCAACGCCCTGCTGGCCATCGCCATGCTGGTCGCCGCCGGGGTGGACCCGGCCACCGCGGCCGCCGGGGTGGCCGCCTGCGGCGGGGTCCCCGGTCGGCTGGAACTGGTGGCCGACGGCCCGGTACGCGGGGTGGTCGACTACGCGCACAAAGCGGACGCGATCGTGGCCGCGCTGGCCGCCCTGCGGGAGCTCAGCGCGGGCCGGCTGATCTGCGTGATCGGTGCCGGCGGCGACCGGGACCGGGGTAAGCGCCCGGTGATGGGCGCCGCCGCGGCGGAGGGAGCCGACGTGGTGCTGGTGACCGACGACAACCCGCGTACCGAGGACCCGGCGGCGATCCGCGCCGAGGTGCTCGCCGGCGCCCGGGGGGCCGGCACGGCGGCCCGGATCGAGGAGGTCGGTGACCGCCGGGCGGCGATCGACGCGGCGGTCGCGCTGGCCGAGCCGGGCGACGTGGTCGCGCTGCTCGGCAAGGGCCACGAACGCGGGCAGGAGGTCGGCGGCGAGGTGCTCCCGTTCGACGACCGTACCGAGCTGGCCGACGCGCTGCGCGCCCGGTTCGGCGACCTGGCGGGGCACCGGTGATCCCGCTCAGCCTGGCCGAGGTCGCCTCGGCGGTCGACGGGCGGCTGGTGGCCGCCGACCCGGACGTACGGGTCACCGGGCCGGTCGAGTTCGACTCGCGCAAGGTGTCCGCCGGTGCGCTCTTCGTCGCCTTCCCCGGCGAGAAGGTGGACGGGCACGACTACGCCGCGGCGGCGGTCGAGGCCGGCGCGGTGGCGGTGCTCGGCACCCGGGAGGTGCCGGGCGTGCCGATGGTGCTGGTCGGCGACGCGCTCACCGCGATGGGCCGGCTGGCCCGCGCGGTGGTGGACCGGCTGCCCGGCCTCACCGTGGTCGGCCTGACCGGCTCGTCCGGCAAGACCACCACCAAGGACCTGATCGCGCAGCTCGCCGCGCGGCTCGGCCCGACGGTCGCGCCGCCCGGCTCGTTCAACAACGAGCTGGGGCACCCGTACACGGCGTTGCAGGCCGGGCCGGACACCCGCTACCTGGTGATGGAGAAGGGCGCCCGCGGGGTGGGGCACGTGCGCTACCTGTGCGACGTGGTGCCGCCGCGGATCTCCGTGGTGCTCAACGTCGGGGTGGCGCACATCGGCGAGTTCGGCTCCCGGGAGACCATCGCGCTGGCCAAGGGGGAACTGGTCGAGGCGCTGCCGGCGGACGGGCTGGCGGTGCTCAACGCCGACGACCCGTTGGTGGACGCGATGGCGGCGCGTACCGTCGCCCGGGTGGTCCGGTACGGCGAGGCGGCGCACGCCGACGTCCGGGCCGTCGACGTGACGGTGGACGAGCGCGGCCGGCCGGCGTACACCCTGGTGACCCCGGAGGGGGACGCCCCGGTGCGGCTCGGGCTGACCGGGCGGCACCAGGTCTCGAACACCCTCGCCGCCGCGGCGGTGGCCCGGGAGCTGGGCATGCCGCTGACCGAGCTGGCCATCGCGCTGGGTGAGCTGGGGATGGTCTCCACCCGCCGGATGGACGTCTTCGAGCGTCCCGACGGGGTGACCGTGATCGACGACTCGTACAACGCCAACCCCGCCTCGATGGCCGTCGCGCTGCGTGCGCTGGCCGGCATCGGACGGGACCGGCGTACCCTCGCGGTGCTCGGCTACATGGCCGAGCTGGGCCCGTTCGAACACGACGGGCACGCCGAGGTGGGCCGGCTCGCGGCCGAGCTGGGCGTGGACCGGCTGCTCGTGGTGGGCGAGCCGGCCGCGCCGATCCACGAGGGCGCGACTTCGGTAAGTGACTGGGGAGGAGAGTCGGTGCTGCTCACCGATCAGGCGGCGGCCGTCGAGGTGCTGCGGGGCGAGCTACGGCCGGGCGACGTCGTCCTGGTGAAGGGCTCCCGGTACCGCACCTGGGAGGTGGCCGACGCGCTGCGCGCGGACGCCGGGGACGGGACCGGGGAGACCGCCGCATGAGGGCGGTGATCGTCGCCGTCGGGGTCGCCTTCCTCATCTCGCTCTTCTGCACCCCGATCGCGATCAAGGTGTTCACCCGGCTCAAGGCCGGCCAGCCGATCCGGGCCGAGGGCCCGGCCATGCACCAGGGCAAGAAGGGCACGCCGACGATGGGCGGCGTGGTCTTCATCCTGGCCACGGTCATCGCGTACGTCGCCGGGCACCTCGCCCTGACCACCCTGCCGGACCAGCAGATCGCCCAGGTCGAGCCGACCATCACCGCGCTGGTGCTGCTGGGGCTGATGGTCTTCTCCGGGGCGGTCGGGTTCATCGACGACTTCCTGAAGGTGCGCAAGCGGCACAGCGGCGGGTTGAACAAGCGCGGCAAGCTGCTCGGCCAGATCCTGGTCGGCGCGGTCTTCGGGGTGGTGGCGCTCTACTTCCCGAGCACCATGACCGACGCCTCCGGCGCGGTGACCAACACCGAGACCGTCGGCAGCACCACGCTGAGCTTCATCCGGGACATCCCGGCGCTGGACGTCAGCAAGGTCGGCGCGGTGATCATCTTCATCTTCGTGGTGATGGCCGCGACCAACGGGGTGAACCTCACCGACGGCCTCGACGGCCTGGCCACCGGCGCCTCGGTGATGGTCCTCGCCGCGTACGCGCTGATCGCGTTCTGGCAGTACCGGCACTGGTGCGCCGACCCGAACTACACCCAGGACTACTGCTACACGGTCCGCGACCCGCTGGAGATCGCGCTGATCGCCGGGGCCGCCGCCGGGGCCTGCGTGGGCTTTCTGTGGTGGAACACCTCGCCGGCGCGGATCTTCATGGGGGACACCGGCGCGCTCGGCCTCGGCGGGTTGATCGCCGGCATGGCGATGTCCACCCGGACAATCCTGCTGCTGCCGATCATCGGCGGCCTCTTCGTCATCATCACGATGTCGGTGGTCATCCAGATCATCTCGTTCCGGACCACCGGCAAGCGGGTGTTCCGGATGTCGCCGCTGCAGCACCACTTCGAACTCGCCGGCTGGAGCGAGGTCAACATCGTGGTGCGGTTCTGGATCATCGCCGGGATCGGCGTGGCCATCGCCCTGGGCCTCTTCTACAGCGAGTTCCTCGCCGCCGTCACCTGATCGGCCCGCCGCCCCGGCCGCCGCGCGGCCGGGGCGGCGCGGACCCGACCCGCGGGCCGCGGCGGCGTGCGGCACGGGCCGGCCGGGAGCGCCGGACGTGAGTCCGACACGCCGACCGGCCGGTTGCGCCGGTGGCGACCCCCGGAACCCGCGATGATGTCGGGGTGGGGGAGGCGCGAGAAACCGAGGGCACGACCGGGACCAGGGCACGCGCGGCGGCGGGCGGGACGCGTACCGCCGAGGCGGCCGGGACGACCCGCGGGCCGGACGAGCCGGGCGGCGCGGCGGCGCTGCGCGGCCTGGACGCCGCGGGCGGGCTGGCCGCGCTGCGTGGCCTGCTGGACCGCCCGCTGGCCTCCTACTACCTGCTGCTCTCCAGCGCCGGCCTGCTGCTGCTGATCGGCCTGACGATGGTCTTCTCGGCCACCAGCGTCAAGGACTACGCCGAGAACGGCAACGCCTCCGCCTCGCTCACCAAGCAGGCGATCTTCGCGGTGATCGGCATCGGCGCGTTCTGGGCCTGCCAGCGGCTGCCGGCGACCACCTACCGGTCGCTGGGCCGACCGCTGCTCTTCACCGCTGTCGGGCTGCTGCTGGTGCTCAACCTGCTGCTCGCCTACGCCCGGCTGACCGGCCAGGATTCCGCCCGGATCGGCCCGATCGAGGCCCGGCTGCTCTGGCTGTTCATCGGCGGCATCCAGGTGCAGCCCTCGGAGCTGGCGAAGTTCGCCCTGGTGCTGTGGGGCGCGCACGTGATCGCCCGCAAGGGCGCCGCGCTGGGCTGGTGGCGCGAGCTGGCCACCCCGCTCTTCCCGGTGGTCGGCCTGCTCTTCGTGCTGGTCGGCTACAACGACCTGGGCACCATGCTCTGCCTGCTGGCGCTGGTGGTCGGCCTGCTCTGGGCGGCCGGGGTCCGGCTGCGGGTGTTCGGCGCGCTGTCGGTGTTCGGCCTGATCGGCGTCGGCCTGCTGATCGCGGTCGCCTCGCTCGGCGCCGGCTCCGGCGAGCGGGGCGAGGAGAACTACCGGTTCGCCCGGCTGATGTCCTTCTTCAACCCGCCCGCCCCGGAGGACTGCAAGCTGGAGGGCTGCTACCAGATCTTCCAGGGGCGGCTGGCCATCGAGCACGGCGGCTGGTTCGGCGTCGGGCTCGGCAAGAGCAGCCTGAAGTGGAACTGGCTGCCGGAGGCGCACAACGACTTCGTCTTCGCGATCATCGCCGAGGAGCTCGGCGTGGTCGGCTGCGCGGTGGTGCTCACCCTGTTCGCCGTGCTGGCGTACACCGGGCTGCGCATCGCCCGCCGGGTGGACGACCCGTTCCGGCGGCTCGCCGCGACAGCGGTGACCACCTGGCTGGTGAGCCAGGCGGTGATCAACGTGGGCGGCGTGGTCGGGCTGCTGCCGATCACCGGCCTGCCGCTGCCGTTCATCTCCGACGGCGGCAGCGCCCTGGTCGTCACGCTCGCCGCGGTCGGCATGCTGGCCTCCTTCGCCCGGGCGGAACCCGACGCGGCCAGAGCACTGCATGCCCGTCCGCCGGCCCGATGGGTCCGACTAGTGTGGGCCCCGTTGCCACCGCTTCCCGCGCGGCGCCGCCGGACGGCGACCCCGCCGGCCGCCCGAGGGTCCGTGCCCCGGGCGCGGGAGCGGCGGCAGGACGACCAGGCCGCACCGCGCGGCGGCGTCCGGGCCACCCGGACCCGCGGCAGGTCGGCGGACGAGAGGAGACGGTGATGGGTCCGCTGCGTTCGGTGGTGCTCGCGGGAGGTGGCACCGGGGGGCACATCTACCCGCTGCTCGCCTTCGCCGACTGCCTGCGCCGACACGACCCCGGCGTCCGGATCACCTGTCTCGGCACACCCAAGGGCCTGGAGAACGAGCTGATCCCGCCGCAGGGCTACGACCTGCGCCAGATTCCCGCCTACCAGCTGCCCCGGTCGGTCAACATGAACCTGGTGAAGACGCCGGGCCGGATGTGGACCGCGGCCCGCGCCGCGGGCAAGGTGATCGACGAGGTGCGCGCCGACGTGGTGGTGGGCTTCGGGGGGTACGTCTCGGTGCCGGCCTACCTGGCCGCCTGGCGCCGGGAGCTGCCGATCGTGATCCACGAGGTGAACGTCCCGCCGGGCGTGGCCAACCGGCTCGGGATGAAGTTCACCAAGCATGTGGCGGTCGGCTTCCCGCACCAGCCCGCGCAGGCCGAGTCGCTGCGCGACGCCCGGGTGGTCGGCGTGCCGCTGCGCCAGCGCATCGCCGGGCTGGACCGGGCCGCGCTGCGCAACGCCGCCCGGGCGCACTTCGGGCTCCGTCCCGACCTGCCGGTGCTCTTCGTGGCCGGCGGCTCGCAGGGCGCCCGGTCGATCAACCTCGCGGTCGCTGGCGCGGCCAAGGAACTGGCCCGGCACGGGGTGCAGGTGCTGCACGTGATGGGCGCCCGCAACGAGCCGGTGCCGATCCCCACCGACCTGCCGGTGCCGTACGTGACCCTGCCGTACCTGTCCGAGATGGAGCTCGGCTACGCGGCGGCCGACCTGATGCTGGGCCGGGGCGGGGCGATGACCTGCGCCGAGGTGGCCGCGATCGGCCTGCCCGCCATCTACGTGCCCTACCCGCACAGCAACCAGGAGCAGAAGCGCAACGCGCTGCCCGTGGTGGAGGCCGGCGGTGGGCTGCTCGTCGACGACGCCGAGCTGACCCCGGACTGGCTGGAGCGCACGGTGATCCCGCTGATCCGCGACCCGCACCGGCTCGCCGCGATGGGCGCCGCCGCGGCCGGGTACGGGCGGCGGGACGGCGACGAGGCGCTGCTCGACTTCGTCTACGAGGCGGTGGCCCGATGAGGCGGCACACCGCGACCGGAAGGCAGCTGTCATGAACACCGCGCAGTTCACCCCGGCCGGCACGCTCACCGCGGAGGACCTGGGCACCATCCACCTGATCGGGGTCGGTGGCGTCGGGATGAGCGGCCTGGCCCGGCTCTTCCTCACCCGGGGCATCCCGCTCTCCGGCAGCGAGCTGCGCGAGTGGCCCTCGCTGGCCGGGCTGCGCGCGCTCGGCGGCACCATCCACATGAGCCACGAGGCGAGCAACCTCGACGGCGTGGACACCGTTGTCTACTCGTCGGCCATCCCACAGGACCACCTGGAGTTGGTCGAGGCGCGCCGGCGCGGGCTGCGGGTGCTGCACCGCTCCGAGGCGCTGGCGGCGGCGATGACCGGTCGCCGGACGGTGGCGGTCGCCGGCACCCACGGCAAGACCACCACCACCTCGATGGTCACCATGGTGCTCCAGCAGGCCGGTACGGACCCGTCCTTCGTGATCGGCGGGGAGATCTCCGAGGTCGGCTCCGGCGCGCACCACGGCACCGGCGACCACTTCGTGGTGGAGGCGGACGAGAGCGACCGGTCCTTCCTGATCTACCGCCCGTACGTCTCGATCATTACGAACATCGAGGCGGACCACCTGAACACCTACGGCGACCTGGCCAACCTGGAGGCGACCTTCGCCGAGTTCGCCCGGCTCACCGACCCGGACGGGTTCATCATCACCTGCGCCGACGACCCGGGCGGGCGACGGCTGGCCGAGACGTTGCGCGCCGAGGGGCGCCGGGTGCACACCTACGGCGAGGCGGCCGACGCCGACCTGCGGCTGACCGAGATGGTGTCGTCGGCCCGGGGCGTGCGCTACCTCGCCAGCATCGACGGGCGGTCGCTGGGCGAGTTCCGGCTGCCGGTGCCGGGGCGGCACATGGGGCTGAACAGCGCCTCCGCGGTGCTGGCCGCGTACCTGCTGGAGCTGCCGCTGGAGGCGGCGGAGGCCGCGCTGGCGGTCTTCCCCGGGGTGCGGCGGCGCTTCGAGCGCAAGGGCGTCGCGGACGACGTGCTGGTCTACGACGAGTACGCCTACCACCCCACCTCGATCACGCTGGCCCTGCAGACGCTGCGCGAGGTGGCCGGGGACGGCCGGTTGATCGTGGTGTTCCAGCCGTACCGGCTCTACCGCACCCGCGACCTGCAGGCGGAGATCGCCGAGGGGCTGGCCATCGCCGACGAGCTGGTGCTGCTGGAGGTCTTCGGCCCTGGTGAGCTGCGCCAGCCGGGAGAGGGGTCGGCGGCGCTGATCGAGGCGGTGCCGCTGCCCGCGGAGCGGAAGGTCTTCGTCGACTCCTGGGAGGCGGCGCCGGCGGAGGTGGCCCGGCGGGCCCGGCCGGGCGACGTGGTGGTGACCATGGGCGCCCCGCCGATCTCGCTGATGGGTGACCAGCTGTTGGCGGCGTTGGCGGCGCGGCGCGGTGGCCCGGCCGCGGACACCCCGGCGATCGGTGGGGTGGTCCCGGACGGCACGGCGCCCACCGCGGGATGAGTCCCGGCCCGGCCCGGGGGCGGACCAGCGGCGCGGACGGTGGCGCCGGCCGGCGTGGTCCGGTCCGGCGCTGGCAGCTGGTCCGGGCCGGCAGTGACGCGGTGCCCGCGTCCACCCGCCGGTTCATGGCCCGGGCCCGGCGGCGGCGGATGCGCGCGGCGCTGCCCTGGGCGGTGGCCGCCGGGGTGCTGGCGCTGGCCGGGCTGGTCGCCTGGACCCTGCTCGGCACCGGGCTGTTCGGGGTGCGCGAGGTCCGCGTCGAGGGCGCCGACCTGGTGACCCCGGTGGAGGTACGCGACGCCGCCGAGGTGCCCGACGACGTCCCGCTGGCGACCGTGGACCTGGCCGATGTGGCGCGCCGGATCGGCGCGCTGCCCCCGGTGGAGCGGGTGACCGTGTCCCGGGACTGGCCGGACGCGCTGGTGGTCCGGGTGACCGAACGCACCGGCGTGGCGGTGGTGCCGCGGGGCGAGGAGTTCCTGGTGGTCGACGGGGCCGGGGTGGTGTTCCGGACGCTGCCGCGGCGCCCGGCGGAGCTGCCCCTGGTCCGGGTCGCCGATCCGGGGCCGGACGACCCGGGCACCCGGGCCGCGCTGGACGTGCTCGCCGCGCTCACCCCGCAGCTGCGGGCGGAACTGGTGGACGTGACGGTGGAGGGCCTGGCCCGGATCAACCTGCGGCTGCGCGACGACCGGACGGTGGTCTGGGGGGACGCCACCCGGGGCCCGGACAAGGCCCGGGTGGCCACCGCGCTGCTGGGTCGCAAAGCCGACACCATCGACGTCAGCGCGCCGGACGTGGTGACCTTCCGGTGAGCCGCCGGTCAGCGTGGCGGCCGGGCCCGGTCCGCCCGGCGTGACCCGTTCCGCTCCGGGCGGCGACACGCCGGTCAGGTCCTTGGCTCATCGCGCGGGGGCGCTTACGTTGCCCCGAAGAGGATCAGTGGTTGACATAACTGTAAGCCTCTAGTAGAGGGTGAGGGTTCGCCCCTGACCCTCCACTGAGGACAGCTGTCGTCGACCGTTGGTCTGGCCACGCCGTACCGGGTCGGGGCGAAGCCAATCTCGAAGGGAAAGGACCGGAGATGACACCTCCGCACAACTACCTGGCGGTCATCAAGGTCGTCGGCATCGGGGGCGGCGGCGTCAACGCCGTCAACCGGATGATCGAGGTTGGGCTCAAGGGCGTCGAGTTCATCGCGATCAACACCGACGCGCAGGCGCTGCTGATGAGCGACGCCGACGTCAAGCTGGACGTCGGTCGCGAGCTGACCCGCGGCCTGGGCGCCGGGGCGAACCCGGACGTCGGCAAGAACGCCGCCGAGGACCACCGGGACGAGATCGAGGAGGTGCTCAAGGGCGCCGACATGGTCTTCGTGACCTGCGGCGAGGGTGGCGGCACCGGCACCGGCGGGGCGCCCGTGGTGGCGAACATCGCCCGCAAGCTCGGCGCGCTGACCATCGGCGTGGTGACCCGGCCGTTCTCCTTCGAGGGCAAGCGCCGTCAGGTGCAGGCCGAGTCCGGCATCGACGAGCTGCGCAACCAGTGCGACACGCTGATCGTCATCCCGAACGACCGGCTGCTGGCGCTCGGCGACCGCAACATCAGCATGATGGACGCCTTCCGCACCGCCGACCAGGTGCTGCTCTCCGGTGTCCAGGGCATCACCGACCTGATCACCACCCCGGGTCTGATCAACCTGGACTTCGCCGACGTCAAGAGCGTGATGAGCGGCGCGGGCAGCGCGCTGATGGGCATCGGCAGCGCCCGGGGCGAGAACCGCGCGGTCGAGGCGGCCGAGGCGGCCATCTCCAGCCCGCTGCTGGAGCAGAGCATGGACGGCGCGCGCGGCGTGCTGCTCTCCATCGCGGGCGGCTCCGACCTGGGGCTGTTCGAGATCAACGACGCGGCGCAGCTGGTCACCGACGCGGCCCACCCGGACGCCAACATCATCTTCGGCGCGGTGATCGACGACGCCCTCGGCGACGAGGTGCGGGTCACCGTGATCGCGGCCGGGTTCGACGGCGGCGCGCCGGCGTACAAGGCGGCCGAGCCGGCCCGCAAGACCAACCAGAACCAGCCGGCGCAGCAGAGCGCCCCGGTCTCGCCGCCGGCCACCATGCCGGCGCCGCCGCAGTCGCCGCGGCGGGTGCTCTTCGACGACGTCGACGTGCCCGACTTCCTCAAGAACGGGTCCTGAGCCGCGTTCATGAGCGAGCGAGTCATCAGGCTCAGGGCGCGGGCGCCGCTGGCCGGCGCGCAGCGCGGTGGAGTGCCGGCATGAGCGACAGTCCAGCCGCGGTGCGCCCCGACCGGCGCGCCGAACTCGCTGCCGGCCTGGCCCGGGTGCGGTCCCGGATCGCCGACGCCTGCACCGCCGCCGGCCGGGACCGGGCCGAGATCACGATGATCGCGGTGACCAAGACGTACCCGGCCGGCGACGTGGTGGCGCTGGCCGGGCTCGGCGTCACCGACGTGGGGGAGAACCGCGACCAGGAGGCGGCGCCGAAGGCCGCCGAGGTGGCCGCCGCCGGGGTGACGCCGCGCTGGCACTTCATCGGCCGGTTGCAGCGCAACAAGGCGCGTTCGGTGGTCCGGTACGCCGACGCGGTGCACTCGGTGGACAGCGTCCGGCTGGCCCGGGCGGTGGACGCGGCGTCGGCGGCCGGCCGGGACCGGCCGCTGGACGTGCTGGTCCAGGTCAGCATCGACGGCGACGCGGCCCGGGGCGGCGCGCTGCCCGGCTCGGCCGACCCGGACGTCGGGCTCGACCGGGTGGCCGAGGCGGTCGCCGGCGCCGAGGCGCTGCGGCTGACCGGCCTGATGGCGGTGGCGCCGCTGGGTTGGGAGCCGGAGCGGGCGTTCGCCCGGCTGGCGGAGCTGGCCGCCGCGTTCCGGTCCGTCCACCCGGGAGCCACCGCGTTGTCGGCCGGAATGAGTGGCGACCTGGAAGTCGCGATCGGATACGGCGCGACACATGTCCGCGTGGGTAGCGCGTTGCTCGGAATGCGCCCCACGCTGCGGTAGCCTGACCGCGGAAGAAGCAAATTACATCGGTGTTGTTTTGGGAACGGCTTTCCTTTGCCGGGGGTCGTGGCACGCGACGCGAATCGCGCGCCAGGGGATTGCCGTTCCGGTCCGGTGGGCAGGAATGTTCCACTCGCGACAAGGCGACACGGCACGGGGGCGTGTGCCGCACGGCGGACGGAAGGGCGCGGGATGGGTGCACTGCGCAAGGCGGGGGTCTGGCTCGGTCTGGTCGAGGAGGACGACGAGCGGGGCTACGACGACGGTGGCTACGACAAGGGTGGCTACCGCGAATCGCGCTACCGGCAGAGCCGGTACGCGGAGGAGTTCGCCGACGACGACGAGGACGACGCCGAGGAGCCGCCGGCGCCGCGGCCCCGGTCGGGCGACCGTGGCCGGCTCAGCGAGCGGTCCACCGGCCGGGCCGGCGACACCGAGCGCGCCGAGGCCGAGCGGTCGGAGCGGTCGGAGCGGTCCAGCGTACGGTCGATCACCCGGTCGACGGCCGGCGAGCCCTCCGGGGCGCTGACCTACCACACCCGGGACAACCTCGCCCTCGCGCCGCAGGTGCAGCCCCGGGAGCGGGCCGTGGTGGCCGAGGAGGAGCAGCGGTACCAGATCACCACGCTGCACCCGACCACCTACCGCGAGGCGCGCACCATCGGCGAGCACTTCCGCGACGGCGTTCCCGTGATCATCAACCTCACCGAGATGGACGAGGCGGATGCCCGCCGTCTGGTGGACTTCGCCGCCGGGCTGGCCTTCGGCCTGCGCGGTACGATCGAGCGCGTGACCAACCGGGTGTTCCTGCTCTCACCGGCCAACGTCCAGGTCACCGCGGAGGACAAGGCCAAGATCGCTGAGGGCGGCTTTTTCAGTCTGAGTTGACCCCGGCCGACCGAGGGACGTCGCCTGTCGTGTTGTCGATCCTGTTGCAGGTCCTGTACCTGATCGTCTATGTCTTCCTGCTCCTTCTTCTGTCCCGGTTTGTCCTGAGCGCGGTGCTGCAGTACGGCCGCCGGTGGCAGCCGGGGCGGGGGGCATCGGCGGGACTGGAATCCGTGTGGAGCGTCACTGATCCCCCTCTCAGCGCGTTGAGGCGTGTGATCCCTCCGCTGCGAATTGGTACCGTGAGCATCGACCTGGCCTCCCTTGTGCTCCTGGTTATCCTGTTCGTGCTGATGAGGTTTGTGTTAGAGCCGGCGATCATCAGGACCGCCTGATGACCGACGCGCTATCGCGGCCGCAACTGACCCGAGGAGTTTCGATGCCGCTGACCCCGGCCGACGTGCACAACGTCGCCTTCAAGAAGCCGCCGATTGGCAAGCGGGGCTATGACGAGGAGGAGGTCGACGCCTTCCTGGACGAGGTCGAGCGCGAGCTCGCCCGTCTCATCGAGGAGAACAACGAACTGCGCGCCCAGGTGGAGCGCGGTGGCCGTGGCGGCGCTCCGGCGGGCCCCGGCGGCGACGCCCGACTCGCGGCGGAGCTCAACGACGTCAAGGCGCAGCTCGACCGGGTGCAGCGCGACAAGGCGGCGGCCGAGCAGGCCGCCCGCGCGATGCAGGCGGAGCTGGAGCAGGTCCGCGCGGCTGGTGGGCCGGCGGCGGTCGGCGACGGCGAGCAGCAGGCGCTGCGGGTGCTGATGATGGCCCAGCGGACGGCCGACGACCACGTCTCGGACGCCCGTCGCGAGGCCGACCAGCTGCTCTCCGAGGCCCGCTCGAAGGCCGAGGAGGTCACCCGCGAGGCGCGCGCCAAGGCTGACGCGCTCGAGCGGGACGCCCGGCAGCGGCACCAGGAGGCCATGGGCGGCCTGGACGCCAAGCGCACCGCGCTGCAGAAGCACATCGAGGAGCTGAAGCAGTTCGAGCGGGAGTACCGCACCCGCCTCAAGGCCTACCTGGAGAGCCAGCTGCGCGACCTCGACGGTCGTGGCCAGGGCCTGGAGGCCGAGCTGACCCGCTCCGAGGGCAACCGCGCCGCCGGCGGCAACGGCCTGGCCGCGGCGGGTCTCGCCGGTTCCTACGGCGGCGGTCGCTCCGGCGCGCTGGAAGCCGGTCGCTGACCACCGGTCGGCGGCCGCCCCGTGACGGCGGTCGCCGGCCTCGCTCAACGCTACGGACGCGGCGGGGGTGAGCCGTGATAGTCGCCAGTCTCCTGCTCATCCTCGTCGCGGTGGTGCTGCTGGTGCTCGGCCTGGCCGGCGGCTCCAGCCTGCTCCTGATCATCTCCATCGCGGCCAGCCTGCTGGCCGCCGTCGCACTGGTCGCCGGTGCCCGCCAGGCGGCCGCCGACCGGGCGACGGTGTACCGGGACGGCTCCGCGCAGCGGGCGCGGGCGGGCACCCGTCCGACCACCCCGGCGGGGTCCGCGTACGGGCCGCCGCTGGGGGAGCCGGACATCCCCGTCCAGCACGTTCCTCCGACGGTCGACGCCGGCGGTGCCGGGTGGCGGCAACCACCCGAGCCGCCGGTGACCGGCGTCGACCCGCCGGCGACGCCGGGTGTCGGGCCGGTCGAGGCGTACGACGACGAACCGGCCGCCCAGGAGCTCACCCCGGACCAGGCCGCCCGGCTGGCCGAGCTGACCACCGAGGTGCGGGTGGTCGACGGACGGCCGCGCTACCACCTGGCCGGCTGCGCGCATCTGGTCGGGCGCGCGTCCGAGCCGCTGCCCGTCGCCGAGGCGGGCGAGCTCGGCTTCTCTCCGTGCGCCCACTGCGCGCCGGCCACCGCGCTGCTCGCCGACGCGCACCGGATCTGACCCGGCGCCTGATGGACGACAGGCTCACCGTCGCGGTCCGGGTGAAGCCCGGCTCCGCCCGGGCCCGGGTCGGCGGTCGCTTCGACGGGCCGCACGGACCCGCGCTGGTGATCGCCGTGAACGCGCCGGCCGTCGACGGCCGCGCCACCGAGGCGGCCCGCCGCGCCCTGGCGCAGGCGCTCGGCGTCCGCCCGGCGGTGGTCTCGTTGCGGGCCGGGGCGGCCAGCCGGGACAAGCTCTTCCTGATCGAGCGCCCCGACCCGGGGCTGACCGAGCGGCTCGGACAGCTGCGCGACGGGACCGCCGGGTGAGCCGCGCCCGGGGCGGGCGGCCGTGACCCCCGGGCTGGACGTCGCGCTCCTGCTGGGGGCGGCCGTCCTGCTGGTCGCGGTCGGGGCGGTGCGGCTCTCCACCCGGCTCGGGGTGCCCAGCCTCCTGGTCTACCTGGCGCTCGGCGTGGGCATCGGCGAGGCCGGGCTGGGCATCCGCTTCGACGATGCCGAGCTGACCCGGACGCTCGGCTTCTGCGCGCTCATCGTGATCATCGCCGAGGGCGGCCTCTCCGCCCGGTGGAGCACGCTGCGGCCGGTGCTCGGGCTCGCCGCGGCGCTCTCCACGGTGGGCGTGGTGGTCAGCATCCTGGTCGTCGGGATCGCCGTACACCTGCTGCTCGGGCTGGACTGGCGGCTCGCCCTGCTCTACGGCGCGGTGCTCTCCTCCACCGACGCGGCGGCGGTCTTCGCCACCCTGCGCCGGCTGCGGCTGCCGCCCCGGCTGGTGGCCACCCTGGAGGCCGAGTCCGGGATGAACGACGCCCCGGTGGTGCTGCTGGTGGTGCTGCTCTCCCGGGACGGCGGCGCGGCTTCGCACCCCTGGTGGTACGAGGTCGGCCTGGTCGGCTACGAGCTGGCCCTCGGTGCGCTGGTGGGGTTCGCGGCCGGCTTCGGCGGGCGGTGGGCGCTGCGCCGGGCCGCGCTGCCCTCGGCGGGGCTCTATCCGATCGCGGCGGTCGGGTTGACCGTGCTGGCGTACGCGGGCGGCGCGGTGCTGCACGCCTCCGGCTTCCTCGCCGTCTACGTGGCCGGGGTGCTGCTGGGCAACGCCCGGCTGCCGCACCGGCAGGCGATCCTCGGCTTCGCCGACGGGCTGGCCTGGCTGGCCCAGATCGGGCTCTTCGTGCTGCTCGGCCTGCTGGCCACGCCGAGCCGGTTGGACGCGGCGGTGCTGCCGGCGGTGGTCGCCGGGCTGGCGCTGGTGCTGCTCGCCCGCCCACTCTCGGTGGCGGCGTCCGCGCTGCCGTTCCGGTTCGGCCTGCGCGAGCAGACGTTCCTGTCCTGGGCCGGGCTGCGCGGGGCGGTGCCGATCGTGCTCGCCACCATCCCGCTCTCGGAACGGGTGCCGGGCGCGGACCGGCTCTTCGACGCGGTCTTCGTGCTGGTGGTGATCTTCACGCTGTTGCAGACCGGGACTCTCGCCCCGGTCGCCCGCTGGTTGCGGGTGACGGCGCCGGCCGAGGCGACCGAGATCCTGGTGGAGACCGCGCCGCTGGAGCGGATGCGGGCGGACCTGCTCCAGTTGGAGGTGCCGCCGGGGTCCCGGTTGGCCGGGGTGCACATCGACGAGCTGCGGCTGCCGCTGGGGGCGGCGGTGACGCTGGTGCTGCGCGACGGGGTGGGTCTCGTGCCGGGCCTGGACTTCCGCCTGAAGACCGGCGACAGCCTGTTGATCGTGGCCACCCACGGGGTGCGCGACGAGACGGAGCGCCGGCTGCGGGCGGTCAGTCGGCGGGGTCGGCTGGCCCGCTGGTTTGGCGAGTACGGCGAGGATCGCGACGGTTGATCTGCTAGCGTTCCCTTTGTCCCGATACGGCATGACTCGGGGCTGAAAAGCGGAGCGACGGTGCGGTACGTTGTCGGACGCCTGTACGTTCCGTATTCTTGCCAACCTCCGGAGTGCGCGGCCTCGTCGCCGCGCGCCCGTTTTGTACCTGGGGGCGCCAATGCCGGCGACCCCTGTCCAGGTGCCGCGGACCGCCGCGGTTCCGCGGCCGAGGGAGCGACGATGGCGAAGCCAGCCGAGACCAGGACCGCCGGCCGCAAGCCGGTGGCCAAGGCCACCCGCAGCGCGGCGGAGACCGAGAAGATCCGGGCGGCCCTGGCGGCACGGCGCGACGAGTTGCGCGCCGAGTACGATCAGACGCTGAGCGAGATCACCGAGCTGCAGCGCGACCGGCTGACCGACTCGGCCGGGGACGACCAGGCCGACACCGGCACCAAGACGTTCGAGCGGGAGCAGGAGATCTCCCTCGCCAACAGCATCCTGGAACGGATCACGCAGGTCGAGCGCGCGCTGGAACGGCTCGACGAGGGCGGCTACGGCTGGTGCGAGCGGTGCGGCAACCCGATTCCGGTGGAGCGGCTCGCCGCCTTCCCGTCGGCCACCCTCTGCGTGACCTGCAAGCAGCTGGAGGAGCGGCGCTGAGGTCCGCTCCCCGGCGGCGCCGAAGACGGTGAGCGATCACCGCCGACTCGATGGGGAGCAGATGACCGCAGCACCGTCCGCCGAGCCTGGCCGCGCCGAGCCGGGCGGCCGCCGGCTCCGACCCCGGGCCGTCGCGCTGCTCGGCGCGGTCGCGCTGGTCGCTCTGGTGGCCGACGTGCTCACCAAGCACTGGGCCCTGGCCGCCCTCACCGACCGCGAGCCGGTCCGGTTGCTCGGTGGGGCCGTCTACCTGAGCCTGGTCCGCAACAGCGGCGCCGCCTGGAGCATCGGCTCCGACCACACCTGGGTCTTCCCGCTGATCACCATCGGCGTGGTCGGCTGGATCATCTGGATGGCGTTGCGGCTGCGCTCGACCCCGTGGGCGGTCTCGCTCGGCCTGGTGCTCGGCGGGGCGCTCGGCAACCTGATGGACCGGATCTTCCGGGCGCCCGCCCCGTTCCACGGCCACGTGGTCGACATGGTCAGCGTCTTCGGGCCGTACGGCGAGTACTTCCCGGTGTTCAACGTGGCCGACAGCTCGCTGGTCTGCGGCGTGGTGCTCGCCGTGCTGCTGGAACTCACCGGCCGTCAGCGCGACGGCGGGCGGGTCGGCCGCGACGGCCGGCCGGTCGACCCGGCCGGCGACCCGGCGACGGCCGGCGCCGAGCAGCGGGAGCGGGCGTGACCTCGGCGTTCGCCGCGGGCGGCGACCACCGTTCGCTGCCGGTGCCCGACGGCCTCGACGGGATGCGGCTGGACCAGGCGGTGTCCCGGCTCTTCGGGCTCTCCCGGACCGCCGCCGCGGCCCTGGTGGACGCCGGGGACGCGCTGGTCGACGGGGTGCGACGGCCCAACTCGCACAAGGTCAAGGCCGGCTCGTGGCTGGAGGTGACGCTGCCCGCGCCGGCCGCGCCGCCGACCGTGGTGCCGCAGGCGGTGCCCGGGCTGCGGGTGGTCTACGCCGACGACGACATCGTGGTGGTGGACAAGCCGGTCGGGGTCGCCGCCCACCCCAGCCCCGGCTGGACCGGCCCGACGGTGATCGGCGGGCTGGCCGCGATCGGTCACCGCATCTCCACCAGCGGCGCCGCCGAGCGGCAGGGCGTGGTGCACCGGCTGGACGTGGGCACCACCGGGATCATGGTGGTGGCCAAGAGCGAGCAGGCGTACAGCGCGTTGAAGCGGGCGTTCAAGTACCGGGAGGTGGACAAGCGCTACCACGCGGTGGTGCAGGGCCACCTGGACCCGCTGCGCGGCACCATCGACGCCCCGATCGACCGGCACCCCACCCACGACTACCGCTGGGCGGTGGTCTCCGGCGGCAAGCCGAGCATCACCCACTACGACACCGTCGAGGCGTTCCCGGCGGCGAGCCTGGTCGATGTGCGGCTGGAGACCGGGCGTACCCACCAGATCCGGGTGCACTTCTCCACCCTGCGCCACCCGTGTGTGGGCGACCTCACCTACGGCGCCGACCCCACCCTGTCGGCCCGGCTCGGCCTGGCCAGACAGTGGCTGCACGCCCGCGCGTTGAGCTTCCTGCACCCCCGAACGGGGGACGAGGTCAGCTTCGTCAGCGACTACCCTGACGACCTGGAGCGCGCGCTCGAGATCCTCCGCGACTGAGCGGCGCCCGTCCGAGACGATCCGACGAGGGGACCTCCGCCCGTGCGCGCCGGCGATCTGCTGCGGCAGTTGGACCAGCGGCTGTTGCCGCGGCTGGCCACGGCGGTGGCCCGGCTGGGCCACAGCCCGGCCCGGCCGCGCCTGCTGCCGTCGGTGGCGCTGCTGTCCTGCGCGGCGGTGCTGCTCACCGCGGTCTGGGCCACCGACGACGCCCCGGTCGGCGACCCGACCGTCGGCGAGGTGACCCGGGTCGGGGTGGCCAACGGCGAGTCCATCCCGGGCTACCTGCGGGCCGCCACGGCCGACCTGGCCACCCTGCCGAGCGCCGCCGCGACGCCGGGCGACGGCACCTACGCCCTGGTGTCGCTCTCGACCTATCTGACGCCGCAGCGGCTGGCAGCCGTCGTCGGCGACGTGTCGGTCGCCGAGGTCTTCGGTCGGGTGCCGCTGCCGGACCGGCAGACGGAGATCGTCCGCCTGCCCGCCCAGCGGCTGCCCGACGACGTGGTCGGCGCGATGGCCGACCTCGCCGCGCGCAAGGACCGGGAGGCGACCGACTACCGGACCCGGGCCGCCGGCACCGCCGACCCCGAGCTGCGCCAGGTGTACGCCAGCGGCGCCGAGGTGGCGGCGGCGGAGGCGGCCGCGTACCGGTCGGGCTGCGCGTGCGTCTACGCGGCGGTGGTCCGCGCCGAACCGGCGGCGCTGCGCGGGGTGGCCGCCCGGCCCGACGTCCGGGTCGTCGACCCGGCCCCCGAGGTGCGCCGGCTGGACCGGACCGTCTTCACCCCGCCGCTGCCCGAACAGCGGGACGTGGCCCGGCCGCCGGCCGACGGCGGTCTCGCCTCGCCGGCCCCGACCGGTAGCACCGAGCCGGCCACCCGCAGCCCGGCCGCGGTCCCGTCGGCGGGCGATTCGTCGGAACCCGCACCGACCGTGACGGATCCGTCACATCCGCCATCGCCGCCCGCGCCGCCGGCGACCCGGTCGCCCACCCCGCCGACCTCGATGGACACGACCGACGGTAGTCCCGCGGCATCGTCACCGTGACAATCGGGCACGGGGGGAAGGTGCGCGGACGGGTGTGGCCCGAATAGGGTTTGGTTCGTAGCCTGTCAGGCGGAGTTCGACGGCGCTGGGGAGGGCGAGCCTTGGACGGCAGCGAGACCGGCTGGGGTCGGCCGGCCGAACCAGCACCGCGGTGGCGGGCGCTGCTCGACCGCGCCCGCCTCGCCGGCCGGGGCGCCGAGCAGCCGGAGCCCGAGCGGCGGGTCGACGAGCCGCTGCCGCCGCCCGGGCCGCTGTCCCCGCCCGAGGCGTTGCCCCGACGCCCGGCGGGCAACGGCTACGCCGGGTCGGCGCGGCCGGTGAACCCCGCGGGCGAGCGGTCGTACGAGGCGGATCCCGGTTACCGGGCCGAGGCGACCTACCGGGTGGACCCGGCGTACCGGGCGGAGCCGGCGTACCGGCCCGAGCCGGGATACCCGGGCGAGCCGGCGTACCGGGTGCCCGAGCCGCGCCGGCCGGAGCCGCCCGAGCCGCGCCGGCCGGAGCCGCCCGAGTCGCGGTACGCGCTGCTGGACAACGGCGGCTACCGCCCCGAACCGCCCCCGGGGGAGTCCCGCTACGCGCTGCTCGACCGCGGGGCCTACCGCCCCGAGCGCGGCTACCCGCCGCCGTCGCCCGCCCCCGTCCCCGCACCCGCCCCGCCCCCGCCCGTGCCCGCCGAGCGGGGCTACCCGGCGCGGGTCGAGTGGCGGCCGCGCAGCGCGGAGTCCGACCTGGAGCGGGCCGCCGCGGTGCTCCGGCGGGAGCTGGGCACCCCGCGGGTGCTCGCCTTCGCCAACCCCAAGGGCGGCGTGCACAAGACCACCGCCACCGTCCTCGCCGCGGCGACCGTCGGCAGCGTCCGCGGGCGGGGCGTGCTGGCCTGGGACGACAACGAACTGCGCGGCACGCTCGGGCTGCGCGCCGGCAGCGCCCGGCACGCCCGGACCATCCGGCACCTGGTCACCGACCTCGCCCAGATCGAGATCCGGGAGGGCAACGACCTGCTGGAGACCCTCGACGACTACCTGCGGCACGCCTCCGACGGCTCGTACGACGTGCTGGCCGGCGAGGAGAGCCCGCGGTTCGCCCAGCGGCTCGACCAGTTCACCGTCCGGCGGGTGCTGGAGCTGCTGCGGCGTACCCACGAGGTGGTCTGTGTGGACACCGGCAACAACGTGGAGAGCGCCAACTGGCGCACCGTGATGCAGGCGGCCGACCAGCTGGTGGTCACCACCGTCCCCCGGGAGGACGCCGCGTTCAGCGCCGACTGGATGCTCGACCTGCTGCACGAGGTCGGCATGGGCGAGCTGGCGGAGAACGCTGTGACGCTGATCTCCTGCCCGACGCCGGGCCGCTCGCCGTTGCAGGACGACCTGGAGAAGCACTTCGCCAGCCGGACCCGGGCGGTGGCGGTGGTCCCGTACGACCCGGCGCTGGAGACCGGTTCCTCGATCGAGTACCACCAGCTCCAGCCGGAGACCCGGCAGGCGTGGCTGCGGGCGGCCGCGGTGATGCTGGAGCCGTTCGCCCGGTGAGCGGGTCTGTCGCCACCGGCGACCCGGCGCGCCGCCCGGCCTGAGAGGATCACCGGGTGAGCCCGGACACCCCCGACCGCGACCGGCCCGGCACCCGCCCCGACGAGGCGGGTCCGACCACACCGACCGACGCCGCCGTGCCGCCGCCCGCCGCGGCGGCTGCGGCATGGCCGGCCACCGACCGGCCCGCGGTCCCCGCCGACGCGGACCGGCCGCGGTACGTCGACGGTGCCGACCCCGGCAGGTCGCGGCGGCCGGAGCCGGCCGACGCGGACCGGCAGCGGTACGTGGACGGCGTCGACCCGGACGGGTTGCGGCGGCCGGAGCCGGCCGGTGCGGACCGGCCGCGGTACGTGGACTCCGGCGAGACGGCGGCGTGGCAGGTCGAGCCGGGCGCGGCGGCGGAGGTGTGGCCGGCTGGCCGGCGGCCGGACGAGCCGGAGCTGCCGCGTCGGCGGGCGCTGCGGCTCGGCGCCCTCGCCGCCGGCGCGCTGACCCTGCTCGGGGCGCCGCTCGGGCTGCTCTGGGCGACCCTCGCGCCGGACACCCCGCTGATCAAGTCGCCGGACGGCGCCGTCTACGCCAGCCCGCAGCCCGAACAGCCGATCGCCGCCGACGGCTGGTTCAGCCTGCTGGGGCTCGGCTTCGGGGTGCTCGCCGCGATCGCCCTCTGGTTGGTGCTGCGCCGGGTGCGGGGGCCGGTCGGGCTCTTCGCCGCCACCCTCGGCGCGTTCGGCGCCGCGCTGGTCGCCTGGCAGGTCGGGCGCCGGATCGGGCTGGCCACGTTCCAGCGGCTGCTGGAGACCGCCCCGGACGGCCGGGCCTTCACCAAGCCGGCCGACCTGCGCGCCGGCGGCGTCGACCTGGTGCTCGGCGTGCTGCCGGTGCCGCACGGCAACCTGCTGCTGCCCGCGTTCGGCGCCGCGGTGACGTACACCCTGCTGGCCGGCTGGTCGCGGTGGCCGTCGCTGCGCCCGGAGCCCGAGCTCGGCGCGGCCGGGCTCAGTTCGGTGTCGGTGGCGACGCCAGCTCCCCCAACGGCACCGGAACCGCCCGGACCTGGCGCAGCAGAGCCGCCTCGCGATTGAGCAGCCGCAGCTCGGCGCGGAGCCGGGCCGCGGTGTCGTCGATGGCGAGCAGCCGCTGCCGGTCGGCCACGGTCAGCGCGGCCGTCGCGGCCACCAGGTGCGACAGCACCGTCGGGTCCTCCGGCAGCTGCTCGGAGATCTCCTCCGGGTCGGCGCGGATCAGGCCCAGGTACTGCCGGAACACCGCGATCACCCGGGCGGCCAGCAGTTCGGCGGTCTCGTCCGGGCCACCCGGCTCGGGCAGCCACTCCACCTCGGCGGTGAGGTAGGGCGCGGAGCGGGCGTCGACGTCGGCGATCCGGAACCGGCGCTTGCCGACCGTGACGATGTCGAAGCCCCCGTCGTCGAGTTCGGTGACCTGGCGCAGCTCGGCGGTGCAGCCGATGTCATGCAGCGTGACGTCGCCGCCGCCCGGCGTCGGCCGGCCGTCCGGACCGGTCGGGGCGACCTCCCAGCCCTTCCGGATGGCCACCACCCCGAACTCGCGCGGGGCACCGGCGGGCAGCCCGACCAGGTGCCGCACCAGCGCCCGGTAGCGCTCCTCGAAGATGTGCAACGGCAGCACCAGGCCGGGGAAGAGCACCGTTCCGAGCGGGAACACCGGCAGCCGCGCAGTCACGCCGTCGAGGGTAGCCCGGCCCCCGCCCGGGCGGCGTGTCCCGGCTCACCGTCCCGGCGTACGGGCGGCGCCGGTCGTCGCCGGGGCCGGCCGCCTAGACTCGCAAGGGTGTTGAATCGGATCGACCTGCGTGGCGGCGTGCGCGACCCGCGCCGCCTGCTGCCCCGTGCCCAACTCGACGTGTCGGTGGCCGTCGAGCGGATCCGCCCCCTGGTGGAGGCGGTCCGGGAGCATGGTTACCCGGCGATCCGGGAGGCGAGCGAGCGGTTCGACGGGGTGTCCCCGGAGGTGCTGCGGGTGCCCGCCGAGGCGATCGCCGCGGCGGAGGGCGCGCTGGACCCGCAGGTCCGCGCCGCGCTGCTGGAGTCGATCACGCGCGCCCGCAAGGTGCACGCCGACCAGCGCCGCGCCGACCACACCACCCAGGTGGTGCCGGGCGGCACGGTGACCGAGCGCTGGGTGCCGGTAGACCGGGTCGGCCTCTACGTCCCCGGCGGCCTGGCGATGTACCCGTCGACCGTGGTGATGAACGTGGTTCCGGCCCAGGCGGCCGGGGTCCGCTCGCTGGTGGTGGTCAGCCCGCCGCAGAAGGACAACGGCGGCCTGCCCGACCAGCGGGTGCTCGCCGCATGCGCGCTGCTCGGCGTCGACGAGGTCTACGCGGTCGGCGGCGCCCAGGCGGTGGCGATGCTGGCGTACGGCGCCGCGGTGGACGCCGCGGGCAGCGCGCACTGCGACCCGGTCGACATGATCACCGGTCCGGGCAACATCTGGGTGACCGCCGCCAAGCGGCTGCTGCGCGGGGTGGTCGGCATCGACGCCGAGGCCGGCCCGACCGAGATCGCCATCCTGGCCGACGACACCGCCGACCCGGCGCACGTCGCGGCCGACCTGATCAGCCAGGCCGAGCACGACCCGCTGGCGGCGAGCGTGCTGGTCACCCCGTCGGTCGAGCTGGTCGAGGCGGTCGAGCGGGAGCTGGCCCGGCAGGTGCCGGCGACCAAGCACGCCGAACGGGTCACCACCGCGCTCACCGGCGAGCAGAGCGGCGTGGTGCTGGTCGACGACCTCGACGCCGGCCTGCGGGTGGTCGACGCGTACGCGGCCGAGCACCTGGAGATCCAGACCCGCGACGCGCGGGAGTGGGCGCTGCGGGTGCGCAACGCCGGCGCGATCTTCGTCGGCGCCTGGTCGCCGGTGTCGCTCGGCGACTACTGCGCCGGCTCCAACCACGTGCTGCCCACCGGCGGCTGCGCCCGGCACTCCTCCGGGCTGTCCGTGCAGTCCTTCCTGCGCGGCATCCACCTGGTCGAATACTCCGAGCAGGCGCTGCGCGAGGTGGCCCCGCACGTGGTCACCCTGGCCGGGGTGGAGGACCTGCCCGCGCACGGGCAGGCGGTCAGCGTGCGCTTCCCGGGAGCCGCGTCGTGAACGGGTCCGACCCGCGCCGGGTGTTCGCCGCGCGCAGCGGGGTGCCGGCGTGACCACCCTCGACGACCTGCCGATCCGCGACGACCTGCGCGGGCTGTCGCCGTACGGGGCGCCGCAGCTGGACGTGCCGGTGCGGCTGAACACCAACGAGAACTCCTACCCGGTGCCCGAGCCGGTGGTGGAGGCGATCGCCAAGGCACTCACGGCCGAGCTGCGCGACCTCAACCGCTACCCGGACCGGGACGCGGTGGCGCTCCGCGCCGACCTGGCCGGCTACCTGGGCCACGGGCTCACCGTCGAGCAGGTGTGGGCGGCCAACGGCTCCAACGAGATCCAGCAGCAGCTGCTCCAGGCGTTCGGCGGCCCCGGCCGGACGGCGTTAGGCTTCACCCCGGCGTACTCGATGCACCCGCTGCTGGCGCTGGGCACCGGCACCCGGTGGGTGCCGGCCCGCCGCGGGGTCGACTTCGGCCTGACCGCCGACGAGGCGGTGGCCCAGGTCCGCGAGCACGCCCCGGACGTGGTCTTCCTCTGCTCGCCGAACAACCCCACCGGCACCGCCCTCGACCCGGCGGTGGTCACCGCGGTGCTCGACGCGGCCCCCGGCATGGTGGTCGTCGACGAGGCGTACGCCGAGTTCGCGCGGCCGGGCACGGTGAGCGCGCTCGCCGTGCTGCCGGGGCACCCGCGGCTGGTGGTGACCCGGACGATGAGCAAGGCGTTCGGGTTCGCCGGCGGCCGGCTGGGCTACCTCGCCGCCGACCCGGCCGTGGTGGCGGCGGTGCAGCTGGTGCGGCTGCCGTACCACCTCTCGGCGCTCACCCAGGCCGCCGCCCGGGCGGCGCTGGCCCACCGGGACGCCCTGCTCGGCACGGTCGCCGCGATCAAGGCGCAGCGCGACCGGATCGTCGCCGAGCTGCGGGGCCGGGGCCTGCGGGTCGCCGACAGCGACGCCAACTTCGTGCTCTTCTCCGTCGGCGGCGACCAGAGCGCGGCCTGGCGGGTCCTGCTGGAGCAGGGCGTGCTGGTGCGCGACGTCGGGCTGGCCGGCTGGCTGCGGGTCACCGCCGGCACCCCCACCGAGACGGACGCCTTCCTGCGGGCGATGGAGAAGCTGTGAGTGCGCGCAGCGGAGCCCCGCGGTCACGAACGAAAGGTTGCACAGCATGAGCCGGACCGGCCGGGTGGAGCGGGTCACCAAGGAGACGAAGGTCCTCGTCGAGATCGACCTCGACGGCACGGGCCGGGCCGAGATCAGCACCGGGGTCGGCTTCTACGACCACATGCTCAACCAGATCGCCCGGCACGGCGGCTTCGACCTGACCGTGCGCACGGTGGGCGACCTGGAGATCGACGCGCACCACACCATGGAGGACACCGCGCTCGCCCTGGGCACCGCCTTCGACCAGGCGCTGGGGGACAAGGCCGGCATCCGGCGGTACGGCTCGGCCACCGTCCCGATGGACGAGGTGCTGGTCCGGGCGGCGGTCGACCTGTCCGGCCGGCCGTACGTGGTGCACGACGAGCCGCCGCTGGCCCCGTACATCGGGCCGGTCTACCCGACCAGCATGACCCGGCACATCTGGGAGTCCTTCGGCCAGACGGCCCGGGTGACCCTGCACGTGGACGTGCTGCGGGCGGCCCGGCCGGGCGGCCACCCGGACGCGCACCACGTGGTCGAGGCCCAGTTCAAGGCGGTCTCCCGGGCGCTGCGCGAGGCCACCGCGATCGACCCCCGCGCGGCCGGCGCGATCCCCAGCACGAAGGGGGCACTGTGAGCGCGAGGAACGCAGCGCAGCGGAGTCCCGCAGTCGCGAACGGAAGGCGGAGCTGATGGGGGCGGTGCTGCCGATCCTGTTGCTGGTGCTGGCCGGCGTGCTGGTGGGCGGGGTCGTCTCGTTGCACCGGCAGGGCGCGCCGCGCGGCGCGGTGGTGATCACCGCGCTGCTCGCCGTGCTGGCCACCGCCGGCGGGGTGCTCTGGCTGCTGCCGGAGGTGGGGGCATGAGCGACGTCGTGGTGCTGGACTACGGGTCGGGCAACCTGCGCTCGGCGGAACGGGCGCTGGCCGCGGCCGGCGCCGACGTGCGGGTGACCGACGACCTGGCCGCCGCCGCCGAGGCGGACGGCCTAGTGGTGCCGGGGGTGGGCGCGTTCGCGGCGTGCATGGCCGGGATCGAGGCGCTCGGTGCCGGGCCGGTCATCGCCGAGCGGGTCGCCGCGGGCCGTCCGGTGCTGGGCATCTGCGTCGGCATGCAGGTGCTCTTCGAGCACGGCGATGAGCACGGCGTGGTGACCAAGGGGCTCGGCCTGCTTCCCGGCGGGGTGACGAGGCTGCCCGCCGCCCGGCTGCCGCACATGGGCTGGAACACCGTCGCTGCGCCGCCCGGTTCGGTGCTCTTCGCCGGGCTGCCCGCCGACAGCCGCTTCTACTTCGTCCACTCGTACGCGGTCGGCGACCCCGGCGCGCTGGCCGCCGCCGGCGCCACGGTCACCACCGCCCACCACGGGGTGGACTTCGTCGCGGCGGTGGAGCGGGGCGCGCTGTCGGCCGCCCAGTTCCACCCGGAGAAGTCCGCCGACACCGGTGCCGCGCTGCTGCGCAACTGGCTCGGCACGCTGGGCACCGGTGGCTGAGCCGATCCGCCGCGCGGCCGGCCGTCCCGGCGCGGGGCGCCGGCGGGGCGCCCGGTGAGCAAGGAGCGGGCCCGCCGGCGGGCGGAGCGGGAGGCCACGCAGGCCCGGGAGCGGGCCGTCCGGCAGCGGCGGTCGGACCGGCGGGCCCGGCGGCGGGCGTTGCTGCGCCGGCTCACGCCGACCTGGCGGCGCGGTCGTACCGGCCGGCTGCCCCGGCACAGCCGGGGTGAACGCGCGGCGATCGTGCTGCTCACCCTGGCGGCGATCATGCTGATCTGGTCGCTCGTGGACGACCTGGCGCTGCGCGTCGCGCTGGTCGTGCTGCTGCTGCTCGTACTGCCGGCGATCGTGGTGATCGCCCTGGACCGTCGTACCTGAACCGAGGAGAAGCACGTTGAGCCTGACTCTGTTGCCCGCCGTGGACGTCGCCGACGGCCGGGCCGTCCGGCTGGTGCAGGGCGCCGCCGGCAGCGAGACCAGCTACGGCGACCCGCTGGAGGCCGCGCTGGCCTGGCAGCGCGACGGCGCCGAGTGGATCCACCTGGTCGACCTGGACGCCGCGTTCGGCCGCGGCTCCAACGCCCACCTGCTCGCCGAGGTGGTCCGGCAACTCGACGTGAAGGTGGAGCTCTCCGGCGGCATCCGGGACGACGAGTCGCTGGCGGCCGCGCTCGGCACCGGTGCCGCCCGGGTGAACATCGGCACCGCGGCCCTGGAGGACCCGGTCTGGTGCGACCGGGTGGTCGGCGAGTACGGCGACCGGGTGGCGATCGGGTTGGACGTGCGCGGCCGTACCCTCTCCGCGCGGGGCTGGACCCGCGACGGCGGCGACCTGTACGAGGTGCTGGAGCGGCTGGACAAGGCCGGCGCGGCGCGGTACGTGGTCACCGACATCACCAAGGACGGCACCATGCGCGGGCCGAACCTGGACCTGCTGCGCGAGGTCTGCGCCCGCACCGACGCCCCGGTGATCGCCTCCGGCGGTGTCTCCACCCTGGACGACCTGCGGGCGCTGGCCACCCTGGAGCCGCTCGGCGTGGAGGGTGTCATCGCCGGCAAGGCGCTCTACGCGGGGGCCTTCACGGTCGCCGAGGCGCTGGAAACCCTGGCGGCGGCGTGAGCGCGCGTGGCGTCGAGGAGAGCGGCACGACCGTCACCCGGCTGGGTTCCGGCGGGCCGTGGGAGGCCGCCTACGGCTACTCCCGGGTGGTCCGCGCCGGTGATCTCGCCTGGACGGCCGGCTGCACGTCCACAGTGGACGGCGTGGTGACCCACGTCGGGGACGCCGCCGCGCAGACCGCGCAGGCGCTACGGATCGGGTTGGCCGCGCTGGCCGAGGTGGGCGCGCAGCCGGCCGACGTGGTGCGGACCCGGATGTACGTCACTGACCGGGCGTACGCCGACGAGGTCGGCCGGGCGCACAACGCGGTGTTCGGCGCGGTCCGCCCGGCCGCCACCATGGTGGTGGTGGCCGGTCTGATCGACCCGGAGCACCTGGTCGAGGTGGAGCTGGAGGCCTACCTCGGCGACCGCTGAACCGGGCCCGGAACACGGCCCGGACGGTGCGGCGCGTCCGCCGTCCGGTCCTCGACCGGGGCGGCCGGTGGGTGCCAGACTGACCCGGTGAGCGGGGCGGCCGTCGGTCGGGACGTGCTGGTCGACCGTGCCCGGCGGTCGCTGGACGACGGCCGGCCGGTGCTGGTGGAGGGCCCGGCCGGGATCGGCAAGACGGTCGTGCACCGGGAGCTGCTGGGCGCGGCCCGCCGGGCCGGCTGGCTGGTGCTGGGCTGCGCGCCGACCGAGGCGGAATCGGCGCTGCCGTTCGCGGCGCTGGCCGACCTGCTCGCCCCGCTGGCCGACCGGGTGCCCGAGCTGCCGGCGCCGCAGCGCGCGGCGCTGGCCGGGGTGCTGCTCACCGGCGACGCGCCGGGGCAGCCGATCGACGAGCGGACGGTGGGCGCGGCCACCCGGTGCCTGCTGGAGGCCGCCACCGCCGATCCGGCGGCGCCCCGGCTGCTGGTGGCCGTCGACGACGCCCCGTGGCTGGATCCGCCGAGCGAGCGGGCACTCCGGTTCGCGGTGCGCCGGCTGGTGCCGCGGATCGCCGTGCTGGTCACCGCGCGGGCCGACCGGCCCGGCAGCGACCCGGCGCCGCTCGGGCTGGACCACGGCGCCACCGGCGCCCGGCTGGACCGGATCCCGCTCGGGCCGCTCGGCGTGGGGGCGCTGCACCACGTGCTGCGGATCGAAACCGGGACGGCGCTGCCCCGGCCGCTGCTGGTCCGGATCGCCGCCGAGGCCGGCGGCAACCCGCTGCTCGCCATCGAGCTGGCCCGGGCGGTGCTCCGGCTGCCGCAGCTGCCGGCCCCGGGCGCCGACCTGCCGGCCGCGCCGTCGCTGCGGCAGCTGGTCGCCGACCGGGTGGCCGCGCTGCCGCCGGACACCCGGCACGCGGTGCGCCTCGCCGCCCTCTCCGGCGTACCCACGCTGGCCGGGCTGGCCCGCGCCGGGGTGCCGGCGGCGGCCTTCGACGCGGCCGAGGAGGCCGGCCTGGTCGCCGTGCGCGGGGACGCGATCGGCTTCGCCCACCCGGTGTACGCGGCGGCGGTCCGCGCCGACGTGCCGCCCGGGGTACGTGGCCGGTTGCACCGGCTGCTCGCCGACACCACGGCCGACCCGGACGAGCGGGCCCGGCAGCTGGCCCGCTGCCTCACCGGGCCGGATCCGGCGGCGGCGGCCGAGATCGCCGCGGCCGCCGCGCGGCAGCGCAGCCGGGGCGCGCCGGAGACGGCTGCCGGCCTGTACGACAGCGCGGCCCGGCTCGCCTCGCCCGCCAGCGCCGAGCACGTGAGGTGGCGGCTGGCCGCCGCGGCGTGCCGCACCGACTGCGGCGACTACTCCGCCGCGCGGGCGGCCGCCGATCGCGCGGCCGAGGAGCTGACCGGGCCGGCGAGCGCGGAGGCGCTGCTGTTGCGGGCAGTCGTCGCCTGGAGTGCCGACGAGCCGGCGGAAGCGGCCTGGACCGCCGCCGAGGCGGCCCTGGCGTCCGCGCCGGCCGGCTCGACGCTGGCCGGCCGGATCCACGCCCACCTCAGCCTGTTCCGGGACGCCCCCGACACGGCCCGGCGGCACGCGGAGGCGGCGGTCGCTCTGCTGGCCGACAGCCCCGACGACCAGCCGGTGCACGCCGCCGCACTGCTGCTGCTCTTCTTCAACGCGGTGCGGGCCGGGCGGCCGGCGCGCACCGAACTGCTGACGCGGGCGCTGGAGCTGGAGGGCGCGGAGCCGTCCTGGTTGGCCGGCACGGTGCCGGCGATCTGGTGGCGGTCGGTGGACGAGCACGGGCGGGCCCGCGACCGGCTGCACCGGATGCTGGCTCGAGCCGTCGCCCGTGGCGACGAGCCGTCCCAGCACGAGCTGCTCTGCCACCTGGGCGAGACCGAATTGCTCGCCGGCCGGTGGATCGACGCCGCGGCGCACATCGCCGCCGCCCGGGAACTGGGCGAGCAGTACGGCACCGACTCGGCCGGCGAGCACTGGCTGGAAGGGCTGCTGCTGGCTTACCGGGGGCGGTTGCCCGAAGCGGACCGGATCGCTGCGGAGGGACTGCGCCGGGCCGCCGAGCTGGACGACCGGTGGCGGCGGCGGATCTACGCCCAGCTGGCCGGATTCGTCGCGCTGAGCGCGGGGCGGATGCCCGAGGCCGCCCGGCACTACGGCGAGCTGGCGGTGACCGTCGACGAGCTGGGCCTGGTCGAGCCGCTCGCGCAGCGCTTCGAGCCGGACTGGCTGGAGGCCTGCGTGGGGGCCGGCGACCTGGCCACCGCCGAGGCGGCGCTGGACCGGCTGGCCACCCGGCATCGGCGGCTGCCGCGACCGTGGACCACGCTGGGGCTGGCCCGCAGCCGGGTGCTGCTGGCCGGCGCGCTCGGCCGGGACCCGTCGGGCGCGCTGGCCGAACTGGCCGCCGCCCGGGCCGCGGTGCCGGCGGACGTGCTGCCGCTGGACCGGGCCCGCTGCCTGCTGGTGGCCGGGGTCGCGTACCGGCGGCTGCGGCGGCGGCGCGACGCGCGGGAGGCGTTGACCGCCGCCGCCGGCGAGTT
>NZ_QGSW01000001.1:0-514 GCF_003176715.1 Micromonospora sp. S4605 | reverse complement strand
CCCTGCCCGCGTCCTGAGTTGCCGCCCTGCTCGCGCGTCTCAGGTTGCCGCCCTGCTCGCGCGTCTCGGTGCCGCCCAGCGCCTCTCGGCTTGCTGCCCAGCGCGCGTCTCGGTGCCGCCCAGCGTGTCTCGGGTTGCCGCCCGGCCCGCGCGTTGTCACCCGCACGCTGCCGCCGCCGTGGGGTTCCTGGCGCTGCTGTCGAGCTGCCCCGCCTGTGCGACCGCTGCCGGACGGTTGCCGTGGCGGTGTCGCCTGAGGGTCTGCTCGGTGGCGGGTCTGGGCATGATCGACTCCGTATCCGGGATATCGCGGTATCCGCCCGACCCGGATACCGCCATATCCCGAAAACGGAGTGGATCTCCGCCCGCCGGTCAGCCGCCTCTGGCTCGACAGGGCCCCGCAGGCGTGCCCGCGCTGGCTGGTCTCGTGGGTGGGGCAGCTCGACAGCTTGCAGCGGCGTGCGGAGACCGGTTGGTCCCATGGGTGGGGCAGCTCCGCAGGGCGCGTAGAGGC
>NZ_QGSW01000174.1:0-543 GCF_003176715.1 Micromonospora sp. S4605 | reverse complement strand
AGCTCCCACAGCAGCGGTTGTCTTGGCGGACAAGCCGTTTCTACCGGAGCTCCGCTTCCTGCATGTCAGGGGCCGTATCGAGGCACTTGCCTACCAGCCCACACGCCTAACTTCACGGCGTTGCCCTTTAGGGCGGGGGTGAAGGCCCGCGCGGGAGGGCCGGGTGAACACCCTGTGCCGGATCTTCGTCACGAAGACCAAGTGGGCGTGCAGGACGAAGACGCAGTGCCTACCGGTGCGAACATCCATGGTGCCAGCCATAGACCAAGGGTAGACTGTCCGATGTGCAGCTTCGTTACAACTTCCGCGTCTACCCGACGCCGGGCCAGCAGGTCGAGCTGGCTCGGGCGTTCGGGTGCGCGCGGGTGGTGTTCAACGACGGGCTGCGTCTGCGCCAGCAGGCACGCGAGCAGGGTGAGAGGTACATCTGCGACGCCGAGCTGTCTCGACGGCTGATCACCGAGGCCAAGCTGACCCCGCAGCGGGCATGGCTGGGCGAGGTCTCGGCCGTGGTGTTGCAGCAGGCACTCGCGGACTTGAACA
>NZ_QGSW01000186.1:0-76761 GCF_003176715.1 Micromonospora sp. S4605 | reverse complement strand
CCGCGGACCACCCGCTGCCGGCCGCCGCCGCCCGCCCCGCGCGCACCTACAGAGAAAGAGTGGCCATCCCAGCCGGAATGGCCACTCTTGCACTGTTCGTGCGGTCGCCCGGAGCGGCCGGAGCGGCCGGGGGCGGTGGTCAGGGGCGGGCGGTTTCCGCCTCGACGGTGCGGCGGCCCTCGTCGACGGCGTCGGCCGAGCGGCGGGCGGCGGCGGCCGGCAGCGGGTGGTCCGCGGTCAGGTGCAGGCCCGGCACCCGGTCCTCGATGACGAACCGGGCCCGGGTGTGCGCCGGCGCGCCCGGTCGGCTCACGTACGGCAGCACGTCGAAGTCGGCGGTGAGTTCACCCGGGGTGATCGTGGTCCGGACGTAGCCGCGCAGGTTGTTCTGGAACCGCAGGTGCGGGTTGAACGCCAGCCACGGGTGCGAGCCGGTCGCCGAGTCGGCCCCGTCCCCGCCCGAGGTGATCGAGGAGCAGACCAGCTCACTGCCGACCGTGCGGGAGGTCGGGTCGGCGTAGTCGAGCTTCAGGTCGCTGGCCCAGTGCGCGTGCACGTCCCCGGTGAGCACCACCGGGTTGCGGACCCCGGCGGCCAGCCAGCCCCGGGTGATCCGGTCGCGCGAGGCGACGTAGCCGTCCCAGGCGTCCATGCTGGTGACGGTCAGCGGCCCGGAGTTGTTGTCCCGCTGGGCGAAGAAGACCTGCTGGCCGAGGATGTCCCAGCGGGCGTCGGAGCGGCGGAAGCCGTCCAGCAGCCAGGCCTCCTGCTCGGCCCCGGTGATCGAGCGGGCCGGGTCGGCGGCCGCGGCGCAGTTGCGGTAGCCGTCGCCGCAGGCCTGGTCGTCGCGGTACTGGCGGGTGTCGAGCATGTGGAAGGTGGCCAGCCGGCCCCAGCGCACCCGCCGGTAGAGCTGCATGTCGATGCCGCGCGGCACGGAGGTCCGACGCAGCGGCATGTTCTCGTAGTACGCCTGGAAGGCCGCCGCCCGCCGGGCGGCGAACTCCGGGTCCGGCGCCTCGGGCGTCTCGTCGGCCCAGTTGTTCTCCACCTCGTGGTCGTCGAAGACCACCACCCAGGGCGCGACGGCGTGCGCGGCCTGCAGGTCGGCGTCGGTCTTGTACTGGGCGTGCCGCTGCCGGTAGTTGGCCAGCGTCCGGGTCTCCGGGCCCTCGTGGTCGCGCGGGTTCCCGCCGGGCGCGTTGTAGGTGTCCGGCGCGTACTCGTACTGGTAGTCGCCCAGGTGCAGGATCAGTTCCGGCTCGGTCTCGGCCAGCCGCCGGTAGGCGGTGAAGTATCCGTGCTCGTACTGGGAGCAGGAGGCGAAGGCCATGGCCAGGGCGGCCGGCATGCTCCAGGGCGCCGGCGCGGTGCGGGTGCGGCCGACCGGGGAGAGGTGGCCCTCGGCCCGGAACCGGTAGAAGTACTCCCGGCCGGGCAGCAGCCCGTCCAGCTCGACGTGCACGCTGTGCGCCGACCCGGGCCGCGCCCAGGCCACCCCGCGCCGGACGACGTGCCGGAACCGCTCGTCGGCGGCCAGTTCCCACTGCACCGGCACCACCCGGTCCGGCATCCCGCCGAGGCCGTCCTCGGCCAACGGCTGGGGCGCCAGCCGGGTCCAGAGCACGAAGCCGTCGTGGTCCGGGTCACCGGAGGCGACGCCGAGGGTGAACGGGTACGCCAGCCGGCGGGTGCCGGTGGCCGGCGCCCCGGCGGGCTCCGCGCCGGCGGCCGCGGGCAGGCCGACGGCGCCGGCGGCGCCGACCGCCGCGCCGCTCAACAGGATCGTTCGTCGGGACAGTGCCACGAATTCCTCCCCAGAGTCCGGTTCTTGCCGACCTGGGGAGCGTCCCGAGCGTGGGTGACCGCCAGATGACCGGAAGGGCTCCTCGTCGTCGCCAACGGCCGAACAAGGAGCCCTTTCCGGCGTGCTCAGACGGCGAGGTCCCGCCGGGTGAAGGCGGCGGTGCCGGCGGCGACCAGCAGCACGGTGGTGCCGAGCAGCAGCAGCGCGCCGGCCGGCTGCACGCCGTCGACCAGCGGCGAGCCGCCCAGGTACCAGTGGAACGGGGACACCTCCCGGGCCCAGGCCAGCCCCTCCACCTGCGGGAAGACCGAGTTCGCCAGGTAGCCGAGCACGGCCACCGCGGCCCCGGTGCCGAGCGCCGCGGCCCGCCGCCCGGTGGCCGCGCCGACGGCGAAGGCGAGCGCGGCGAAGGTCAGCCCGAACAGGGCGAGGTGCACGGTCATCGCCGCGAAGCCACCGGCGCCGATGCCGTCGAACTGGGCCGGCCCGCTCAACGCGACCATCGCCAGGCCGAGCAGGACGGCCACCGCGACGATGCCGGCCGCCACCGCCGCGAAGCGCAGCAGCGCGAGCCGGGTCCGGCTGACCGGGTGGGCCAGCACCAGGTCGAGGGTGCCGGCCTCCTCGTCGCCGGCCACCGCCCGGGTGCCGGCGGCGATGGCGAAGACCGCGACCAGCAACGGCACCAGCAGGCCGTAGACGGCGCTGCCGAGGTAGCCGGCCGCGGTGGTGAGGTCGCTGTAGTTGAACGCCTCCAGCACCCCTTCCGGATACGCCGCCAGGGCCTCCTTCATCTCCGGCGTCTGCACCGTCGGCCAGAACGAGGCGTACATCGCGCCGACGGCGACGATCGCCACGGTCCAGCCGAGCAGCGACCGGCGCGCGTCGTGCAGCGCCTTGGTGAACGGGTCACGCAGCAACACGGGTGTCCTCCTCGCGGGCGTAGTAGCCGAAGAAGATCTCCTCCAGGTCGGGCTCCTCGGACAGCAGCCCGACGACGGTGTGCCCGGCCGCCGCCTTGACCAGCGCGTCGGCCCGCCCGTCCAGCCGGCACCGCAGGGTGCCGCCGGTGACGCTGACCTCGCTGACGCCGGGCAGGTCGGCGAACTCCGCCGCGGTCACCGGGTCGGCGAAGTGGATCTCGACCTTGCGGACGGCCTGCTCGCGCAGCTCCTCGACGCGGGCCACGGTCACCAGCCGGCCCTCGCGGATGATGCCCACCCGGTCGGCGGTCTGCTGCACCTCGCTCATCACGTGCGAGGACATGAAGACCGTCCGGCCGCCGGCCCGCGCCTCGCGCACCAGGGACAGGAACTCCTGTTGCAGGAACGGGTCCAGCCCACTGGTCGGTTCGTCGAGGATGAGCAGCTCCGGTTCGTGCATGAACGCCTGCACCACGCCGACCTTCTGCCGGTTGCCCTTGCTCAACCCCTTGATCCGCCGGCCGAGGTCCAGGTCGAGCCGGTCGGCCAGCTCCTCGATCCGAGTCCGGGGCACCCGGCCGCGCAGGTTGCCCAGGTAGGTCAGCAGCTCGCGGGCAGTCTGCCGGCCGTCGACGACGAAGTCGCCGGCCAGGTAGCCGATCCGGCGGCGCAGTGCCACCCCGGCGCGGCGGGGGTCCGCGCCGAGCACGCTGACCCGGCCGCTGGTCGGGCGGATCAGGTCGAGCAGCAGCCGGATGGTGGTGGACTTGCCGGCCCCGTTCGGGCCGAGGAACCCGTACACCTCGCCGGGCTCGACCCGTAGGTCCAGCCCGGTCAGGCCGCGGTTGCGGCCGTACGTCTTGACCAGCTTCTCCGTCTCGATGGCGAGCTCAGCCATCGCCGTCTCCCTTCCCCTGGTACTCGGCCTCGAAGCGTTCGACGAGCTTGGGCACCTCGCGTTCGATGAACGCGTAGAAGTCGCGCATCACGCGCAGCCGCTCGGTACCGGGGGCGTCCTCGCCGCCGGCGACGGCCAGGCCGCGCTCCATCAGCTCCCGGAACGCCCGGAACTTGGTGGCGTCGGCGGCGATCCGGATGATCGCGTCCGGCCTGACCTCGTACGCGTGGCCGCGATGGCCCGGCACCGGCACCCGGCGGGCCAGGCCGCTGGTCTCCAGCAGCCGCATGCCGGTGCTGACCGAGCCCTTGGAGAGCCCGAGCCCCTCCGCCAGCTGGCCGCTGGTCTGCCACGGCGGGTCGCAGACCAGCAGCCAGCCGAGCAGCTTGCCGTACGCCGGCGGCAGCCCGAGCCCGCTGAGGACGACGGCGGCGTCCTCGGCGTACCGGCGTTGGGCGGTCAGTTCCGTCATCATCTCCTCGTTCCGAACGTTCAATAAGTTCTGAACAAAGAGTACGCGCTGGGGCCGGGACGCGGAAGTCCGGGTGGGGTCAGCCGTCGCGGAGCAGGTGGCGGAGCCGGCCCGGGGTCTGCCCGAGCTGGGCGCGGACCGTCCGGGTCAGGTGGGCCTGGTCGGCGAAGCCCAGCTCCGCCGCGACGGTGGCCAGGTCGGCCCCCGCGGCGAGCAGGTCGAGTGCCCGCCCGACGCGCAGCCGGTTGCGGTACCGGGTCAGCGGCACCCCGACCAGCGCCTGGAACGAGCGGCTCAGCCGGTACGGCGACACCCCGAGGGCCCGGGCCAGCGGCAGCAGTCCGGCCGCCTCGGGCGCTCCGTCGCGTACCGCCGCCCGGGCCGCGGCCACCAGCGGCCGGTCCCGCTCCGGCGCGCCCGGTGCCGGTCCGGCGGCTCCGGCGACCAACCGAACCAGTCGCTCGGCGGCGGCGAAGTCCGGGTCGGGCTGGGTGGTGGCGCGCAGCAGCAGCCGGTGGGCCAGGTCGAGGCGGGCGTCGACGTGCACCACGGCCGGCGCCGGCCGGTCGGCGAAGAGGTCCCGCCAGAGCCGCTCCGACAGGTGCAGCGAGGTGCAGTCGTCGCCGCCGGCCGGGTGGGCGAAGCGCTCCTCCTCGCCGGGCACCGTCAGGTAGCCCACGGTCGGGTCGACGAACTCCTCGCCGCCGCGTCCGTGCCGGCGGAAGCCGCCGCGGCGGGTGAGCACCATCCCGTACGCCGAGTTGCGCTCGGGTGCCGACCAGCGGGTGTGGTCGTCGCGGCAGCGCACCCCCTGGATCCGGAAGTCCGGATGGCTGGCGAGCACGGTGCTGGTCCGCATGCCGGCCAGGGTAGCCAGCGCCGGCGGGCGCAAGGATCGACAAGACGGCGGGCCCGGCCGCCGGCAGGGTGGCGGCATGAGCGAGCCGAACTCGAAGCGGCGTGCCGCGCTGCTCGTCGTCCTGCTGACCGGACAGGCGATGGCCTCGATGGACACCTCGATCGCCGCGGTCGCCGCGCCGACGATCCGGGCCGACCTGGCCGGCCCGCCGGCGCTGGCGCAGTTGGTGCTGGCCGGCTACACGCTGGCCTTCGCCGTGCTGGTGGTCACCGGCGCGCGGCTGGGCAGCCGGCACGGTCCGGGCCGGGTCTTCCTGCTCGGCCTGGCCGGCTTCACCGTCGCCTCGCTCGCCTGCGGGCTGGCCCCCGGGCCGGGCAGCCTGGTGCTGGCCCGGGTGGTCCAAGGGGCCACCGCGGCCCTGCTGGTGCCGCAGGTGCTGACGCTGATCCAGGCCCGGTTCGAGGGCGCGGCCCGGACCCGGGCCATCGGGGCGTACTCGATGATCCTGGCGCTCGGGGTCGCGGCCGGGCAGGTGGTCGGCGGCCTGCTGGTCACCCTGGACCTCGGCGGGCTCGCCTGGCGGGCCGCGTTCCTGGTCAACGTGCCGGTCGGGGTGCTGCTGCTGGTGCTGGGCCGGCGGGTGCTCGCCGCGGTACCGGACCGGCGCGGTCGGGAGGCGCTCGACCCGCCCGGGGTGCTGCTGCTCGGCACCGCGATGCTCACCCTGGTGGTACCGCTGGTGCTCGGCCGGGACCTGGGATGGCCAGGGTGGGCGGTGCCGGCCGTGGCCGCCGCCGGCGCCGTCGGGCTCGGGCTCTTCCTGCGGTACGAGGACCGGCTCGCGCGCCGGGGCGGGGCGCCGCTGCTCGACGTGACCGTGCTGCGGCTGCCCGGCGTCGCGGTCGGCCTGCTGGCGGCCGCGACGGTGATGGGCTGCTACGCCGGCTTCCTGTTCAACCTCACCCTGTGGTTGCAGGACGGGCTGCGGATGAGCGCGCTCGGCGCCGGGCTGGCCTTCCTGCCGTACGCCGCCGGGTTCGCCCTCTGTGGCCTGGGCGTGCCGCGACTGCCCGGGCGGTGGCGCGACGCCCTCCCGGTGGCCGGCCCACCGGTGCTGGCCGTGGTGGTGCTGGCGGTCTGGGCACTGTCCCGGGACGGCTGGCCGTGGCCGGGAGTGGCCGCGTTGCTGCTGGTGGGCGGCGCCGCGCACGCCGCCGCGTTCAGCCCGCTGGTCGCCCGGCTGGCCGCCGTCGTGCCGGTCGGCGCGGCCGCCGCGCTCTCCGCGCTGGTCTCCACCGGCACCCTGCTGGCCGCCGTGCTGGGCGTCGCGCTCCTCGGCGGGCTCCACCTGAGCCGGTCGCCAGGGGCGGCCGCCACGGCGACGGCCGCTCTCCTGCTGGTCGGCGCCGCGGCCGCCCACCGCTCCCGGGCGGCCGCCCCGCACGCCGGACCCGGCGGCGGCGCCGGTGACCAGGACCACCGGCCGGGCGCCGGGCGGCCGGCTGTCCGGCGCGACGGGGCGCGGCCGGAGCGGACGACCTCGGCGAGGTAGTGGCCCGGACGTTCGCCGAGGCCACCACGTCCCGGAACGATCTTCGAGGGTCGCGGCGCGGTCGACGCGTCAGGCGGCGGTGGCGGCCAGTTGCGTGATCCGGATCCGGGTGACCAGTGCGTCGAGCAGGCCACGCAGCAGGGTCTCGGTGGTCGGGTCCTTGACCGTCCCGTCCGCGGCGAGCCTCTCGTGGGCGTTGGTGACGATCACCTCCGGCTTGCTGACCACGGCCGAATCGGTCCACAGGAAGAGCTGCCGCAGCTGGAGTTGGGCCCGTACGGTGCCCATCCCGGTCGGCGCGGCGCCCATGATCGCGACCGGCTTGTGGGCCAGCGGGGAAACCCAGGCGGTTACCGGGAAGGTCGGCCGGGACGCCCAGTCGAGCGCGTTCTTCAGCACCCCGGGCACCCCGTAGTTGTACTCCGGAGTGGCGATGAGCAGGGCGTCCGCCGCGGCGATCCGCTCCCGCAGGTCGACCACGGTGGCCGGCGGCTGCGCCTCCCGGTCCTCGCTGAACGGCGGGACGGCGGCCAGGTTCCGGTACGGCTCGATGGTCAGCCCGGTTGGCGCGAGCCGCTGCGCGGCCCGGATCAGCGCGGTGTTGAACGAGGCGTCGCGCAGGCTGCCGGAGATGGCGAGGACCGAGAGATCGGACATGGGGGTGTTCCTCCTGACATTGCTCCCGCGATTTACGTGAGCTGCTCGATAGTAGAGCTGTTCAACTATCGGTGCGCAAGTAGGATGTGAGGCATGGCGCAGAGCACCGTTTCCCCCACCGGGCCCGACGTGGACCGGCGCTCCGGGCTGGCCGGAGACGCGGTGCGGCGGATCATGCACGTCGCCTCCGCCCTGCGGCACTACCAGGACGTCGAGATCGCCGCGCTGGGGCTGACCCCAGCGGTCGCCCGAGCCCTGCACGAGCTCGACCCGGACCGTCCGCTGCCCGCCCGCGACCTCGCCGAGCAGCTGCGCTGCGACCGCTCCAACGTCACCGCGCTGGTCGACAAGCTGGAACAGGCCGGGCTGGTGCAGCGCAAGGTGGACCCGGCCGACCGGCGGCAGAAGACCCTGGTGGTGACCGACGCCGGCCGCCGGATGCGGCAGCGGGTGCACGAGGTGATGTCCGACTCCCGGCTGCTCGCCGGGCTCACCACCGACGAGCTGTCCACCCTTCGTGACCTGGTCTGGAAGGTCTCCGATGGTGGCTGCCCGGAGGCCTGCGGCACCGACTGAGCCGCCCGGGGCGGTTCGTGTCCGACTGGGCGAGCGGGCCCATCGTCGGTAATGCTGTCCGACGTGACCACCCCGCAAGATCTCGACGACCGGCTCCGGGAGGCCCTGGCCGCGCTGGCCGCCCCCGAGCAGCGGCGTGACCCGGCCGAGCCGGTCACCGACGGCGCGGCGCTGACCGGCGCGCAGGCGCTCGACCTGTTCGACGCGCAGGTCACCAGCCGGCAGCTCGACCTCGCCGGGCGCTGGCTGCGCAGCTTCGGCGAGGGGTACTACACGATCGGCTCGGCCGGCCACGAGGGCAACGCCGCGGTCGCCGCCGCGGTACGGGCCACCGACCCGGCGCTGCTGCACTACCGCTCCGGCGCCTTCTACTGTGTCCGGGCCGCGCAGGCCACCGCCGATCCCGACTCCGCCGGCCCGGTGGCCGCGACCGCTCCGGCCCGCGACGCGGCGGACACCACCGCTGACCAGCACCCGGCCGCCGACGACCGCGCGGACGGCGCCGGACATGGCGAGGGCGCCGCCGGCCCCGCCGGGGACCGGCCGTTCGCCCGGGGGTACGCCGAAGCGGCGCGGGACGTGCTGCGCGGGATGGTCGCCTCGGCGCGCGAGCCGATCGCCGGTGGCCGGCACAAGGTCTTCGGCCGCGCCGACCTGGCGGTCGTGCCGACCACCTCGACCATCGCCTCGCACCTGCCGCGCGCCGTCGGGATGGGGCTGGCGGTGGAACGGCTGCGCCGGCTGGACATGGCCGGGCGGCGCACCGGCACCGGGGTGCGGATCGGCAGCGGCGGCGGCGCCGAGCACGCGCCCTGGCCACCGGACGCCATCGTGGTCTGCTCCTTCGGCGACGCCTCGGTCAACCACGCCAGCGCCACCGCCGCGTTCAACACCGCCGGCTGGTACGACCACACCGGCCTGCGCATCCCGGTGCTCTTCGTCTGCGAGGACAACGGGCTGGGCATCAGCGTCCGCTCCCCGAAGGGCTGGGTGGCCACCGCGTTGCAGGCCAGACCGGGGATCCGGTACTTCGCCGCGGACGGCACCGACCCGCTGCGGGCGTACGAGGTGGCGGCGGAGGCGGCCGCCTGGGTGCGCCGGCACCGGCGGCCGGCGGTGCTGCACCTGAGCACCGTGCGGCTGATGGGGCACGCCGGCGCGGACGTCGAGACCGCGTACCGCGGGGCCGAGGAGATCGCCGCCGACCTGGAGCGGGACCCGGTCGTCGGCACCGCGCGGCTGCTCGTCTCGGCGGGCGTGGCGACCGGCGCGGACCTGCTGGCCCGGTACGACGAGATCGGCTGGCGGGTGCGGCGGATCGCCGAGGAGGTGCTCGACGAGCCGAAGCTGACCGCCCCGGCCGAGGTGGTCGCCCCGCTCGCGCCCCGCCGGCCGGTGCGGGTGGCCTGGGCGGTGGCCGACGCGGCGGCCCGGGCCAGCGGCCCCGGCGCGGCCGCCCGGGCGGAGTCGTTCGGCGGCAAGCCGCCCGAACTGGCCGGCCCGCTGACGCTGGCGCAGAGCATCAACGCCGCGCTCGCCGACGGAATGCTGGACCACCCGCAGATGGCCGTCTTCGGCGAGGACGTGGCCGCCAAGGGCGGGGTGTACGGGGTGACCAAGGGGCTGCGGGACCGGTTCGGGGCGGCCCGGGTCTTCGACACGCTGCTCGACGAGACCTCGGTGCTCGGGCTCGGGCTCGGTGCCGGGCTGGCCGGGATGCTGCCGGTGCCGGAGATCCAGTACCTGGCATACCTGCACAACGCCGAGGACCAGTTGCGTGGCGAGGCGGCGACCATGCAGTTCTTCTCGCAGGGGGCGTTCCGCAACCCGATGGTGGTACGGGTGGCCGGGCTGGCGTACCAGGAGGGCTTCGGCGGGCACTTCCACAACGACAACTCGGTGGCCGTACTCCGGGACGTGCCAGGGCTGGTGATCGCGGTGCCGGCGCGGCCGGACGACGCCGCGCCGATGCTGCGGACCTGCCTGGCCAGCGCGGCGGTGGACGGCAGCGTCTGCGTCTTCCTGGAGCCGATCGCGCTCTACCACACCCGCGACCTGTACGCCGATGGCGACGGGGAGTGGCTGGCTGGCTATCCCGAGCCGGGCGCCTGGGTGAGCGGGCACGTGCCGATCGGCCGGGCCCGGGTCTACGGCGTCGGCTCGGCCGAGGACGTCACGATCATCACCTTTGGTAACGGCGTACGGATGTCGCTGCGCGCGGCGGCGGCGCTCGCGGACGAGGGGATCGGCACCAGGGTGGTGGACCTGCGCTGGCTGGCGCCGCTGCCGGTGGCGGACATCATCCGGGAGGCGGCCGCGACCGGGCGGGTGCTGGTGGTGGACGAGACCCGGCGGTCGGGCGGCGTCGGCGAGGGGGTGATCGCCGCTCTGGTCGATGCCGGATATGTCGGTGCCGCGCGGCGAGTCGCCGGAGTTGACTCGTTTGTACCATTAGGTCCGGCGGCACGTCAGGTTCTGGTCTCCGAGGAAGCCATTACCCAGGGTGCCCGTACGCTCCTGGCACGGTAAATTCCGTTCCACCCGGTGCGCCACTTGCGCGGGGAGCCACAACTGTGTGGACTTTGCCTGACGGCGTCGCCGACGTCGCTAGCAGGGATGAGATGAGGAGGCACGCGACAGTGAGCGCGACCGCTGGTCAGGCCGCCGACGGGGTACGCAGCCTGGCGGACCGGTTCGGGATCGAGCCGGGGATGGTCGTCATGGAGATGGGGTACGACGACGACGTCGACCAGGATCTCCGGGACGCCCTGACCGACCGCTGTGGAGAGCTGGTCGACGAGGACACCGACGAGGTGGTCGACGCGGTGCTGGTCTGGTACCGCGACGGCGACGGTGATCTCTTCGAGCTCCTCGTCGACGCCCTCGGCCCGCTGGCCGACAACGGTGTCGTGTGGCTGCTCACGCCCAAGGCGGGGCGCGAGGGGCACGTCGAGCCGAGCGAGATCGCCGAGTCCGCACCCACCGCCGGCCTCCAGCAGACCTCGACCGTCAACGCCGGCCGGGACTGGAGCGGCGCGCGGCTCGTCCTGCGTCGCGGCGCCAAGAGCCGGAAGTAGGCCGGCTCCGCCCGTCCGGCAGCGGCTGCCGCCGCCGGCCCCACCCGGCAGCCCGACCCGGCAGCCGCCGGGTGTGACAGGCTGGGTGCCGTCCCGACTTGATCCCCAGGAGCTGGCATGCCGATCGAGGTGGGCGCCGAGGCGCCGGACTTCGTGCTGAAGGACCAGAACAACCAGGAGGTCCGGCTCTCGGACTTCCGCGGCCGGCGCACCGTGCTGCTGGTCTTCTACCCGCTCGCCTTCACCGGCACCTGCCAGGGTGAACTGGCCGAGGTGCGGGACAACCTCGACGACTACGTCAACGACCAGGTCCAGGTGCTGACCGTCAGCGTCGACTCGGTCTACAGCCACAAGGTGTGGGCCGACCGGGAGGGCTACCAGTTCCCGCTGCTGGCCGACTTCTGGCCGCACGGCGCGGTCGCCCAGGCGTACGGCGTGTTCAACGAGACCGCCGGCTTCGCCGACCGGGGCACGTTCGTGATCGACAAGGCAGGCCTGGTCCGCTTCGCTGAGCGCAACGGCCCGGGCGAGGCGCGCGACCAGCAGGCGTGGCGCAAGGCGCTGGCCGAGGCCGCCGCGGCCTGACCGGTCGGGCACGCCGTGCGACCGGGCCGGTGGCGGGCAGGGTAAGCTTGCCAACCTCCGGCCCCGTACGGGCGTTCCGGGCGCGTAGCTCAGCGGGAGAGCACTCGCCTTACAAGCGAGGGGTCGCAGGTTCGAAACCTGCCGCGCCCACCACACCTCATCAGCACAACCGCCGGCCAGCTCCATCAGCAGGAAAACGACGGTGTGCCGCAGGTCGTGCAGCCGGACGGCTAGCCGGGTGGTGACGGCGGCTCGGGCGGGCGTCTGCGGGCGCGGGCTGCGTCGGATATGGCGATCCCGGTCAGGACGAGGGCAGCGGCGGCGGCGACCACGACTGGCGGCAGGGGGAGCATCGCCGGTGTCAGGGCGGCCAGCGCAAGGACGCCGATCGGTCGGGACCGGGACACGCGGCCGAATACCGCGTGCTCGAAGCGGGCGCGCCCGGCCAGGTACAGCGCGGGTCCGCCGAGGATGACGACGATCCAGGCCGGTGGGGTGTGCCCGAGTGGGTGGGCGATGACAAGTTCGTCGCCGACGGCTGCAGCGACCACGCCGACCACCATGGCCAGGTGGGCGTTTGACGCCGATCGGGCGAGGCGGACCGGGTCGGCGGACACGGCAATCGCTTCCGCCAGGACCTGCCCAGCGCGGTAGATGTAGATCCGCCACAGCAGCACGGTGGTCGCTATCGACACTGCGAACGCGGCGAACGTGTCCGGCGCGAAGCCGCTGCTGCTCAGCGCCAGTCCGGTAACCAGGATCAGCTCGCCGAGCGCGATGATGAAGAACTGCCGGTAGCGCTCGGCCAGGTGTTCGCCCGAGATCACAAGGTCTTGGCTGGGCGTACGGCCCACCCCCGGGGTGGGAAAGCCGATCCTGCCTGCCGTGTGGTCAAGGACCACCGCGAGCGCCCACAACGCGCCACGCGCCGTACCGTGCACGAGCGCCCCCGCGATCCACGGCAGCGCCGACAGGCCGTACCAGAACAGCCCGCGCACGACGTGGCGCTGCAGTTGGTGGCCACGCAGAGCGGCCACGAGGACGAGCCCGCGAACGAGCTGGACGGCGACGTAGGCGCCCGCGAAGATCAGGCCCGTGTCGCCGAATGCTTCGGGCACCGCGGCCGCCATCACCAGGCTGCCGGCCATGGTCGCGATGACCAGCGCCTGGATTACCGGTCGTTGCGGGTCCGTCCGGTCGGTCAGCCAGGCGGTGCTGGACCAGACCCACCACATGGCCCCCAACAGCACCAGCGTCTGGAAGGCGCCGCTCCACCCGAGATCCTCGGCCAGGGCGCGCGAGAGCTGAGCGAGCGCGAGGACAAACACCAGGTCGAAGAAGAGCTCCAGGAACGTAGCCCGCTGCGGATCCCCGGCTTTCCGCACCAGCTCGGCCCTGCTCGTCGTCATCGGCTCGCCCGTTCTGCCAGCTTTGCTCCAGGTTTGGGGGCATTCTGACATGCGGCAGCGGCGCTGTGACCGTGGACGTGCTGCCGTGGACTGGGTCGAGCGACCTGCGTTACCCGGCCGGGCGATGGTCGAGGCTGGCGAGTTCCTCACATCCGTCGCTGCGGGATCGGATCACCCCACAGAAATTGCCTGGTCTCGCATGATGGTTGACACTCGGCCCCTCACCTGAGGCTTGCACGATCAAGACTGAGGCTGGCCATTACCCTTCTCGCCACTGGAGGTGAGAGTGCCGGGCCTGTACGACGAAATGCTTGCCCTCCTCGACGCGCCGCTGCCCGTAGCGATCGCGCCGGAGGTTCAGGTTCGCGCCGGTGAGGTCATCGACCGCTGGGACCTTTCGAGGTCAGACCGGTCGGCGCTGCGGACCTGGGGCCTGCCCGACGGACCACTGCTACGCCCGACGCTGCAGGTCGACCCACGCCCCGCGCTGATACCCAACGTCGCCGGTGAGCCAGAACGTCGACTCATCTCGACGGGCGAGAGGCTCTATCTGCTGGGCGTTTATGGCGCCGACTCCGATCCCACCCTCGCGATTCGAGTAGGGGCAGTGGCCGGCACTGGCCGAGTCATGGGCATACGAGCGCGGCCGATGACCGCAGATGACCTCCACCCACAGCTGCGCCCCTACCATCCGAACCTCTACCACCCGGCCGTCTGCTACTTCAACGCCTCGGTAGCGTCGTTCGTGGAGGTCGCCTGGCGCTGGCACGCGGCTGTTCAACTGCTCCGAGCACACCCCGAGCCACACCACACCGCGCCCCTCGAAGAGCACGAACAGCACCACGCCGAGGTGGACAGATCCTGCGAGGCTTTCCTCGCCCGCATGACGATGCTCGACCCCACGATGGGCGACCCCAACCTCAGCTCGTTATGGGTGACGACCATCGCTGACGACCTCTGAACCATTAGCGATCAAGGGCCCCCGAGCAGTTGCTGGCGAGCCGCGATGAACTCCTCGTCGGTCAACTCGCCGCGTTGATGCTGCCGGACCAGCAGCGACAGTTGAGAGACCTGGTCGTCGGTCGGACGGGCTGCCCCAGCGACCGGCGCTGGCGCCCAACCGCCCAGGTAGGGAGTAGCTGGCGGCGGTGTCGGCTGTATGACCGGACGGAAGAAGCGGTTGGCTGAGGGTCGCGCGAGCAGCACGACGACGACGATCAAGGCGAGCATCGCGAAGAGCGCAAAGCCACCGCTGAGGTACCGATAGGCCGGCGGGTACGCGGCCGGCAACCGCTGGTAGAACGTGTAAGTTCCGGAGGCGTCACGGCTGAAGGCGGACACATAGGCGATGCCGCTGAAAGCGGGCGTACCAGCTTGGGTCAGCCCACAGAAGCCGCACGTCAGGGACAGACCGATCGCGATCCAGGCGATGATGCGGCCCGCGAAGTGCCCCGCCCGCACCGAGGCCGCGAGACCCAGTAGGACCAGTGCCGCCACGGCGGTGATCAACGCCGCGACGTAGGGCAACGCCGAGGCCACTGGCTTGAGAGCGTCGAAGGCACGTGGGTCGACCTCGGAGGCGTTCAGTGCCTCGCGCACACGGTCCGGATATGCGGCTGCCCCAGCGGCGACCGCCACCGCGTCCGCGAGATACCCGACGGCCACGACGGTCATCAGAGCCGCTGCAATCGTTACCGACCGCGGCCGTCCACCTTCCTCCGCCCGATCCACCATCGGCACTCCCTCCTCAAGAGATCGCCGGTGACGCTAGCAGCGGCCGTCAATGGGGCGCGATCGCTCGAACGCCTCGACCACACTCTCATCGAAAGAAGCAGATGACGGGTGACAGATCCGGTTCCCCATTCACGAGGGCCGCCCGCCGAACTGCCAGTTGTGGACCTCGATGTCGGCGTACCGGTCCGGGCTGAGGATGGCGCGTGCGGCATCCGGGTCGGGCGCCTTGAGCAGCACCGCCGTGCCCAGCCATGTGGTGCCGTTGTCGGACAGCAGCGGCCCGTAGGCGATCAGCTCATCCCGGTTGGACGGCACGACGAAATCGGCAGCCTCCCCCGAGCCGAGGCCGAGCACCAGGTAGCGGTTACCACCGGTACGGCCACCGGGAAAATCCCACATGGTCCGCCCCAGCACGTTCCGCCACCGGCGCAGCAGGACGTCCCGATACACGCCGGCCTGGTAATTGGGCTCGTCGAGAGCAAAAGCGCGGGCGGCGGCGGGATCCGGCAGGTCGACGATGTGCAGGCTGCCGGTGGGGGTGCCGCCGCTGGCAAGGGTCGGGCCGCGGGCGATCATCCGCGACGCGTACCGGTCCATGTAGGACCAGTGCTCTTCCAGCAGGTTGCTACGCAGTGCCAAGGAACCGGGCCGATCGCGGTGGTAGCAGAAGAACTCCATGGCCCCAGTGTCACGCATCAGGTGAAGCCGACCTGCAACGCGTCAACCGGAGTACGACAGGGGCCAGAGGCACCATCGGCGTCGAGGACTGCTCAGCGGGACAGGCACGTGCCATCGGGCAGCGTCCCAGCTACGCCGGCCGCCTCGCCCGAGGGAAGCACGTAGCCGAGCACGCAGGCACCTTCAACCCGCGCGGCGAACACGAGCCCCTTGCCCTCGGTGATGTCGCCGGGCCGCGCGGGCCGTACGACATGGTCGATCAGGCCCACCCGGTTCAGCGCGTCCCGCAGCTCGCCGGCGCCGAGGTTGTCGCGCCTACATGGCCCGGGATCGCCGGCCGCAGTCGTCACGCAGACCGGCGGCTGTCGATCCATCACGGCCGACAGCTCCATTCGAAGTTCACCGGCTGCGAGTCGGGCGGCGTCCCGCGACGCTTGGCTGGGCGTGCTCCGGCCGGCCGCGACGGCGAGGTCCCAGCATGGATCGGGCATCGCTCCGGTCGGTTGCGGGGGTTGGAAACAGGTGATGGCTCGGGGGCGGTCGGTTCTGTCGCAGTGCTGCCGCTATGACTGCTCTGGACCAGGATCGGCGCGGTGAGCGCGACAGCGGCAGAGAGGACGAAGGCAGCACCGAGCGCTGCCGCTATGACGGCCGGTCTCGGTGAGCGCCAGGTCACCTGGCAGACAGTACGCGGATCGGCTTGGCTCCGTGTCCGAGCCTGTTCAGATGGTCGCTCGCTGGCTCGATGCGATCGTCACCGCCACAGCGGATTCGTCCGTCGTCGCGGCATCGACCTGCCGTCCAGCCAGCCCTGGGCATGTGGAGGATGTCCGAGGACCCCCTGACCCAGGTCGCAACGGATCGGCGCTTACGAGGTGGCGTGTTGGCCGTGGTCGCTGACCTGGGCGTCGAACCAGTGGTGCAGGGCGCCGCGAAGCTCGGTGTCGCCGGTCGTGTAGGTGAGGCGGGCCCCGTCCGGGGTGGTCGTGTAGTCGATGGTGATTCGTCCGCCGTGTGCGCGTAGCGCGTCGAGGCCGGGCATCTCGTTGCCGTGGATGCGGCCGGGGTCGGTGAAGTCGCCGCGCCGGAAGCGTTCCGCCTCCTCGGTCAGGTGCTGCCGGATGAGGGTGATCTGCGCGGCGTCCTGCGGATCGTCGGCGACGACGGTTTGCACGCCGCCGGTGTCGGTCTTGGTGAACCGGTGGGTCGTGCGTTCCAGGTCGAAGGGCATGACGGAGGCGCCCTTCTGGGCGATCTCGGCCTGTCGGCTGGAGCTCACCGTTGTGGGCGTCGGCGTTGACGGCGGTGCGCCGTCGGCGCAACCGCTGCTCAGCACGGTGGCAGCGGCGGCCACCAGGAGTAGGGCTCGACGGGCCGCTGAGCGGTCAGGACGGGTCAACAGTGGCCTCCGCAAGGGCTTGTAGTGCGCGTACCACGGCGGCGCGCTCGTGGTCGGGGATGCGATCGAGTAGGGCGGTGAGCCGGTCGCGGCGGGCGTCGGCCTGTCGTGCGGCTGCGGTGGCGCCGGCGTCGGTGAGCACGAGGAGGACACCACGGCCGTCGCCGTCGGCGGGCCCGCGGTGAACCCAGCCGCGATTGACGAGGTTGGCGACCAGGCGGCTGACGGTGCTTTTCTCCAGCCGCAGCCGGCGAGCCAGCTCCACCTGACGGAGTTGCCCGTCCCGGGCGATCTCCACCATGGCGTGCGCCTCGGAGACCGGCAGTGGCTGCCCGCAGGGGGTGCGGTCGGGCTGATGGAGGCCGAAGTTACGGACGAACCGCATCAGCGCTTCCTGTGCCGCATCCACCTCGCCGCCCTCCATGGTTCGACAGTACAACCATGTGGTTCGACAATGCAACCATCTGTGGTTTAGCGTGGCTGACCGACGCCGGCATGGGCCAGCGGGCGATGTGGACCCGCATTCAAGTCCTCATTGGCCGGTCAGGTGCTGCCGCTTGGAGACGAAGGTATGACGAGGGAGAACGGCCGTTACGTGGTCCGGGCGGGTCGAGCCTGCGACGTCGTCGAGCTCGCGCGCCTGCACGCGTCGGTCCAGCTCCAGGCGGTGACCCGCGGGCAACCACACCCGGGAATCGCTGCCTGGGTCGAAGACCTGCTGGATGCTCACCCCTCGGTCGTACCCGACGACTTCCTGGTGGCCGAGGACTCGGCCACCGGCCGTCCAGTGGCCAGCCTCGTCGGGCTGCGGCAGGACTGGGCACTGAGCGGGGTCCGGCTGCCGGTAGCCCAGATCGAGCTGGTCGGCACGGCGCCGGAGCACCGCGGGAACCGGCTCACCGAACGGCTCTTCGCCGCGCTGCATCAGCGGTACGCGGCCGAGGGTGTGCCGGTCCAGATGATCGAGGGGATCCCGTACTTCTACCGGCGGCTCGGTTACGACTACGCCCTGGCCAACGACGGTGCTGCGACGGTGCCCGCCGCAGCGCTGCCGGCGATCGGGGAGGACGACTCCTCCGGCGGCCTGACGGTGCGCCCGGCCACGGTCGCCGACGCGGACGACCTCGCCGCCATCGACCGGCGGCTGGCCGACGGGCAAGCCCTGGTGTGCCCGCGGGACGCTGAGGTGTGGCGGTACGAGATCGCCGGCCGTCGCCCGCGGGACATCGCGCGGCGCACCGTCGCCGTTCTGGTGAACGACGGTGACGTGCGGGGATACCTTGTCCACACCCCCCGGCTCGCCAGCACCGGAGAGCTGACCGTGGTCGCGGCGGCCTGTGCTCGACCGGCCGAGTGGCCGCGGGCCGCCACTGCCATGTACGCACACCTGGGCCGCGTCGGCCGGCGATGTTCGGCATCGGCGGAGCTGCCGTTCACCGCGGTCCGTTTCCTGCTGAACCCGGACCACCCGCTGGCTCGCCTGGGCCCGCCCGGCGTGCCGAAGCGGCCCCGAGGCTGGTACGTGCGCGCCACCGACCCGGCCGACCTGCTCGCCCGGCTGCAACCGCTGCTACGGAAACGCTGGCAGGTAGCCGATCTCCGATGGCCCGAGAAGACCCTGACCATCGACTCGTACGGCCGCGCCGCCAGACTGGAATTCGCTGACGGTGAACTGATCGCGGTGACCGCCATACCCGGCAGCGTCAGCCCGACGACCGACCCGCACACCAACGCGGCGATCCCACCGGGCGCTCTGCTCCAGCTGGCCCTCGGCCACCGCACGCTGCCCGAGGTGCTGGACACCTGGCCAGACTGCATCCTGCGCGACCATCTCACCGAACACGTCCTGACCACGGCGTTCCCCCGAGTGTCGGTCCAGGTCTGGCCCCGCAACTGACCGGCGAGAACCGCGAGCGGGTGTGCCGATCCCGCCCTTGCGCAATCGGCGCCGGGACGAAAATGGGTGGCCTCGCCAACCCGTCCGGCCCAACCTTGTAGCTGGACTTCTCCGCCGATCCAAGCACGAGAGGACTTCACCCCGCGTGACGCCGCCTGCTCTCTAGACCTGACACCTGCCAGCGCATCGGTCGCCGACGTCGCCGTCGGCATCTTTCCCATGCCTTCCGTCACGTCTTAAGAGAGATCATGTCTACGCGTCCTCATATCGTGCCGCGGGGCCACTGCGGCAACTCCGCTGCCTCCGTCGCCCGCGTCTTTCTCGACCCGCTGATCACCCGGCGCAACCGGTTCGCCCTGGCGTGGGATCCGTGCTGGGAGCTGCTCGGCCCGCCGCCTCCGCAAAGCCGTCGGCCCGTCCAGGTTTCGGTCAGCTTCGACGAGGTCGAGTCCCTCCGTCCCGACCGGCTCATTACCAGGTCGGCTGGGCGTCAGCCGCGGGGAGGTCGCTCGCCGCGTCAGGATCGGCCTTCGGCTCAACCGCAGAACTCACCGGCACGTCTCGGCTGTCCTGCGGTGAGTCGCCGCCGTGGACCTGAGCCCGGGCGAGAGGCAAGGTGGCCTTACCCCGGACGGCATCACCCGGCGCTCCGCGCGCGGTCGCTCGTGACCGGGCGCGGACGAAGCTCAGGGCCGGCCCGGTACTGGCGCCGAAGGTGATCGTCTCGACTCCATCGTCGACCCGGACCGGGTGGCGGTCCCGGCCGTACGCGACAAACCGGTCACGGTCCGGTCGTGCCGCGCACGGGTGTGGGAACGGGCTGGCTGCCCGCGTCGGTCAGCCGGCGAGCTGGTCGCGGCGACGGGTGAGGTAGGCCCGCTCCGCGGGGTTGCCGGCGAGACCGATGGCCCGGTCGTACGCCGCTCGCGACTCGCCGCTGCGCCCGAGTCGCCGCAGCAGGTCAGCGCGCGCGGCGTGGAAGGCGTGGTAGCCGTCGAGGACCTCGGCGAGCCGGTCGACCTCGGCGAGCCCGACCCCGGGGCCGTCGACCTCGGCGACCGCGACCGCCCGGTTGAGCCGCACGATCGGCGAGGGGTCGAGCAGTACCAGGCGTCCGTAGAGGGCGACGATCGTGGACCAGTCGGTGTCCCGGGCGGACGGGGCATTCGTGTGGACCGAGTTGATCGCTGCCTGCAGCTGGTAGCGCCCGGGTGGGTCACCGCCGGTCGCCACCGCCTCGATCCGCTTGCGAATCAAGGCGTTGCCCTCGGCGATCAGGGCGCGGTCCCATGCGCCGCGGTCCTGCTCGTCGAGGGTCACCAGCTCCCCGGTGCGGGACACGCGCGCCGGTCGCCGGGCGTCGGTGAGGAGCATCAGGGCGAGCAGACCGGCCACCTCGCCGCTGTCCGGCAGGAGAGTTCGGAGCAGCCGGCCGAGGCGGATCGCCTCGTCGGTGAGGTCGACGCGCACCGGGGCGCTTCCCTCGCTGGCGAGATAGCCCTCGTTGAAGACGAGGTAGACGACCGCGAGCACGCCGGCGAGCCGTTCGCGGATGTCGCCGGTCGAGGGCACCCGGTAGGGGATGCGGGCCGCTTTGATCTTCGCCTTGGCGCGGGTGATCCGTCGCGCCATCGTGGTCTCCTGCACCAGAAAGGCGCGGGCGATCTCGGCGACGGTGAGGCCGCCGAGCAGGCGCAGGGTGAGCGCCACCCGGGCCTCCATCGCGAGCGCGGGGTGGCAGCAGGTGAAGAGCAGTCTGAGCCGGTCGTCCTCGACCGGACCGGTCGGCTCGGGAGGGGTGTCGTCGTACACGATCCGGGCCGCCCGGTGCTTGGCGTCGCGCTGCGACTCGCGACGGAGCCGATCGATCGCCCTGCGGGTCGCGGTGGTGGCGAGCCAACCGCCGGGATTGGGCGGTACGCCCTCGCGCGGCCACCGCTCCGCAGCCGCTACGAACGCGTCGGCCGTCGCTTCCTCGGCGACGTCGAGGTCGCCGAAACGGCGCGCGAGGCCGGCGACCAGCCGCGCCCACTCCTCGCGGTGGACACGGGTGATCGCCTGCTCGACGGTGGGACCGGTCACGGCTCCAGCCGGCTCACTTCACCGCGGAGCCGTTACGCCGGGCCTTCCCGGGACCGCGGAACCGGTGCACCTCCTGCGGCCAGTCGAGCACTGTCGCGAGCCGGCCGGCCCAGTACCGCGCCGCCGCGTCGTCCGGCACCTCGACGACGGCGAAGCCACCGAGGTGCTCCTTGGTCTCGACGTACGGGCCGTCGGTGAAGACGGGCTTGCCGTCGACCGGCTCGACACTGCACACCGCGGTGGATCGGTCCAGCCCACCGTTGCTGAAGATCAGGACCCCTTCGGCCTGCATCTCCTCGATCACCACGTGGGCGGCCTCGGCTTTGGCGCGCACCTCCTCGGCTGTGTGCTCGGGCACCCACTCGTCGTTGAAGGTGATCAAGTACTCCGCCATGGTCGTCCTTTCTCGGTCCCCGGACGGGGCCTCTCCCGACTGCTCGTGTCCGGCGGCCTGGCCGGTCGCCGCACACCAGTTCCACGAACGGCTGCGCCTTGATACGACACCATCCCGGTGACTTCGTTCAAGGCGGCTCTGGTCAGGTTCGGGACCGGAACGGGGCGAGGGTGGCGCGGATCTGGTCGGCCGCGCCCCAGTCGTCGTCGAACTGGGCCAGCACGGCGAGGTGTTGTCGCAGTTGGATGATCGGCATGCGGATCGGCCAGTCGCTGTCGAGGGAGGTCAGCTCCGCGTAGATCGCGAAGAACCGGTGCGCCTCGGGCGGGGGCGCGGTGGACCACACATGGGCGAGGTCGACCTCGGCCCACATGTAGGACACCGCCGGGTCGATCAGCGCGGGCTGGCCGTCCGGGGTGGCCAGGACGTTCTGTGCCCACAGGTCGCCGTGCGTCAGGCATGCCGGCCGCTCCGGCAGCAGGTCCGGTAGCCGGTGACACAGCCGCTCCAGCGCCGCCCGGTCCTCGCGGTCGAGTGCCGCCTCGACGCGGGGCTGCCCGAGCCACCGGAGCAGCCGGTGCTCTGCGAAGAACGCGAAGCCGTCGTCGTCCCACGTGTTGATCTGCCGGCGGCGGCCCAGCCAGTTGTCGCGGTGCCATCCGAAGCGAGGGTGGATCGTGCTCGTGTGCAGGTGGGCGAGAGCATGCGCGAACTGCTCCCAGAAGGTCTCGCTGCGCGGCCTCGGCCGCAGCACCGACAACACCAGCAGTTTCCGGTCCGCCAGGATCACCTCGGGGGTCGCCACGCCACCGAGCTCGCGCAGGGCGGCCAGCCCTTCGGCCTCCGCGACGAAGACATCGTCGGCCGGCGCGTCGGCGAAGGCCTTGACGAACACCGGCGGCGCGTCCCGGCGGGTGGCGATGCCGGCGAGCGCCGCGACCCCACCCGTCGCCGGCTCCACCGCGACGACATCGACCATCCCGGCCCGGAGCAGGCACTCCTGCAGGTACGTTGCCGAGCGCATCATGACGGGCCGCTCCCTGTCCGGCTGCTTGTTCGCAAGATCTTATGCGCACGACGGCAGACCACTGCCCGAGCAGCGAGGGCTCGGCAACCTGGCCGACCGGTCGGGTGGAAGCGGGGGACCAGAGTTTTGACATCAGCGCTCGCATTCATGAACATCGGCCGGTGACCGACGCAATGGACAGCTCCCGAAACCACGTCGAGGCGGCACGGCGCAGCAGCGAGGACCGGATCGAGGCCGCCCGCGAGAGCGGTGCCTCGTCGTTGGACCTGAGTCACCTGTCGTTGGCGGCCCTGCCGGAGTCGTTGGCCGGCCTGACCGCCCTCACCGAGCTGCGGCTGGTCGGCAACCACCTCACCGAACTGCCGGACTGGCTGGGTGGCCTGACCGCCCTCACCCGGCTGGGTCTGGGCGGCAACCAGCTCACCGCGCTGCCGGAGTCGCTCGGCAACCTGACCGCCCTCACCTGGCTGGGCCTGTCCGGCAACCAGCTACGAACGGTGCCGGAGCCGATCCGTCACCTGACCGCTCTCACCTGGCTGGACCTTGCCGGCAACCAGCTTGCGGAGCTGCCGGAGTGGTGGGGTGAGCTGACCGCCCTCTCCCGGCTGGACCTGACCGAGAACCAGCTCACCGGGCTACCCGAGTCGATGGGCGAGCTGACCGCTCTCACCCAGCTCTTCCTGACCGGCAACCGGCTCACCGCGCTGCCGGAGTCGCTCGGTGCCCTGACCACCCTCACCCGGTTGGACCTCGCCGGCAACCAGCTCACCGTGCTGCCGGAATGGCTGCGCAACCCGACCGCCGGCGAGCCGACGACCGGGCCGTTGCAGGCCTGGATCGACGGCACTCAAAGCACGGTCGCCGGCCCGGCCGACCTCGACGCCATCCTCGACCGCGTCCCGCCCAGCGGCGTGTCGCTGGTCAGCGAGGACGGTGTCCGGAGTCTGCACATCACCCTGCACGGGGACAGCTCCGGGCTGGTCTGGGAGAGCGAGGACGAGATCATGCTCAGCTGGGGACCGGTGCCGGCGGGCGCCCCGCCCGGCCAGACGGCCGGCGACGCCGAGTACGCCTACGACGACCCGTGGTTCACCGCCGAGGACGCGGAACCCTTCGACCTCAGCGAGGAGCAGGCCCGCCGGGCGGGGCACGAGTTCCTCCGCACCGGCCGCCGCCCCGTCACCGTCCAGTGGGTGGACAAGCCCTAGGCTTGCCCATTCCCGGCCAAGGGGACCAGCCGCCGGGTCCGCGCTACCGGCCGGTCAGCCGGGCAGCTTCTCGAAGAGTTCGTGCGGGGCGTCGTAGTACCGCGTCGTACGGCCGAGGTGGGTCATGCCGAGCCGCCGGCAGACGGCCTGGGAGGCGTGGTTCGCCGGATCCGTGACGGCGACCACCCGGGTCAGCCCTCGGGCGAACGCATCGTCGAGGGCGGCCGCCGCCGCCTCGGTGGCGTAGCCGTGCCCCCAGGCGTCCGGGTGCAGGTGCCAGCCGATCTCGACCTCGCTCGGCCCGCCGACGGGCTCGCCCGCCGACCCGGGGATCGGCTTGAGCAGCAGGTTCCCCACCAGCCGGCCGTCCGCGGCGGTGGTGACGGCCCAGATCCCGTGGATCGGGTGGTCGACGGCGCGCCGCCGACCGATCGAGGCGAGGGCGTCCTCGCGGCTGCTCATGGTGGCGGGGTGCGCGCCCAGGAAGCGGACGACCTCCCAGCGCGACTCCAGATCCAGCAGGAAATCGGCGTCGTCGTCGCGCCAGGGGCGCAGCAGGAGGCGGTCGCTGGTGATGGTGCGCACGGCAGGCAATCTAGTCGGCGCCGGTCGGACCACCTGCACTCGGGCGCACGAAGTCGGTGGCCGGCGAGGCGCCTGCCCGGGGAGGATGCGTCGATGGCGAGTTCCACCCCGCTGCGCCGCGCGCAGGATCTCTGGGTGCACCTGACCGGTGTGCCGACCAGCTTCCCCGCCGACGGCGTGCGGGTGGTGGTGGCCGCCGACTCGCGGCTGTGCCCACCGGGGTGGGCGGGCGTCGTGGTGCTGGGAGACGCCGGCCTCGCCACCGCGCCGGACGCCGCCACCGCGCGGTTCCTGCGCGACCCGCTCGCCGGCCGGTCCGCCCGGGCCGCCGTCGCGGCGCAGCGGTGGCACGGCGTGCCCGGAATCCGGGACGTGCTCGGTCCCGCCACCCTGGCCTACCTGGACGAACCCGAGTTCCGGCCGACGACGGCGGCGGTCGACGTGGCGCCGCTGCCGCCGGGGCACCCGGACGTTGCCGGGTTGCTCGCGGAGGTCCCCGCGGACGACGCCGCGGAGAGCGGCCTGGGGGACGTCACCTCAGCGGTATTCGTCGTACGGGAGGATTCCCGGGTGGTCGCGGCGGCCGGATACCGCCGGTGGCCGGGCTCCGTCGCCCACCTCGCCGTGCTGGCCGGCGCCCGGTCGCGGGGCCGAGGGCTCGCCGCCGCGGCGGCCTCCGCGGCGGTCGCGGACGCCCTCCGCGACCACCTGCTGCCGCAGTGGCGGGCACGTCCCGAGCCCTCCCGCCGGCTCGCTCACCGGCTCGGGTTCCGCGAACTCGGCAACCAGGTGAGCATCAGGGTCGACCCGAATGCCTGACGCCTGCCGTTGACAGGGAGCGACACCATTCAGGCGTGAGCCTCCCTCCCGTCTTTCCGCCGCCCGAGGCCGCCGCCGGGTCGGCGCCGTCCGGGCGGGGCACGGCGGGGCGGTGGGTCGTCGGTGCCGTCCTGATCCTCGTGGTCGCGGTCGGCGGCGTCGTCGTGTTCTGCGCCGGTCTCTGGACGTACGCGAACCACGACCGGCCCGAGCTGATCGACAACCCGCCGGTCAGCGAGGTGGCGGAGAGCGCCTGCGCCACGATGCGCGCCGCCGTGGCGGCGCAGGCCGCGCCGCCCGGCGCCCCGGTCGACGCGCGGGTGCGCGCGATCCGCGAGCAGAACGCCGCGGTGACGGCCATGGTGGCGCAGGTGCGCGGCCTGGACCGCGACCTGCTCGCGGACGACCGGCCGACCAACCTGTGGCTGGCCGACTGGGAGACCCTCGTCGAGGCCCGCGAACGGTACGCCGCCGACCTGGCCGCCGGCGGCCGACCGCACTTCGTGGTGCCGACCGCCGACGGTGAGCCGCTCACCCAGCGGATGAACTCGGTGGGGCTGATCTGCGAGGTCCCGCCGCAGCTCGTAGACCTGACATAGCCGGACGGGCCCGCCCGGTCAGTGCGACGTCGCCCCGCCCGCGTTCAGGGTCACCACGCCGGCGACGATGAGGCCGACCCCGACCACCTTGACCACCGTGATCGGTTCGCCCAGGAACGCCGCGCCGATCGCGACGATCGCCGCGGTGCCCAGCGCCGACCACAGCGCGTACGCGACGCCGACCGGGATGTCCTTCACCGCCTGCGACAGCGCCGCGAAGGAGACCAGGTAGCCGGCCAGGCAGGCGACCGTCGGCCAGAGCCGGCTGAACCCGTCGGTCGCCTTGAGCGTGCTGGTGGCGAAGACCTCGGCCGCGATGGCGGCGAGCAGGAAGACGTACGGCACGGGCACTCCTCGGGGGCGGTCAGGCGATCCGGGCTGGTCCCGTTCCGCCGGTCATTGTGCCGGGCGATCCGTCAGCAGGTCGGTGGCGGCCCGCAGCGCGCGTACGCAGGCGGCCACCGCCGGATGGTCGCCGGCGCCCCGGCGGTACGCCACCCGGGTGCGCCGCCGGACGTCCAGCGGCATCAAACGGACCCGGGGTACCGGTTGCCCGACCGCGAGCTCGGGCACCAGGCCGACGCCCTGGCCGGCGGCGACCAGGGCGAGCACGGCGGTGAAGTCGTCGGCGTGGTGCCGCACGGTGGGGCGGAAGCCGGCGAGCTGGCAGGCGTGCAGGGCCACGGTGTGGCACAGCGTGCCGGGGCTGCCGACGATCCAGTCCGCCGACCGCGCGGCCCGCACCGGGTCGCCGTCCGCGGTCGCGGCTGGCACCGCCGGCACCGCCAGGTAGACCGTCTCGTCGAGCAGCGGGGTGGACTCGAGCGCCGGATCCGGCTCGACCGGGGCGATGTCGTAGTCGTGCAGCAGCGCCACGTCGAGGCGCCGGTCGCGCAGCGCGGCGGGCACGGCGACCGGGTCCAGTTCGGTCACCATCAGGTCGAGCGCCGGGTGGTCGCGGGTCAGCGTCACCAGCGCCGCCGGCAGCAGGGTGCGCACGGCGCTGGGGAAGGCGCCGATGCGTACGGTGCCGGACAGGCCCGCCCGCGCGGCGGCCAGGGTGGCGTCGGCCGCCTCCAACGCGGCGAGGACCGCCTCGGTGTGCCGGACCAGCGCCTGCCCGGTCGCGGTGAGCGCGACCCGTCGGCCGGCCCGTTCCAGCAGCGGTACGCCGGCCTGGCGTTGCAGCGCCGCCAGTTGCTGGCTGACCGCGGAGGGCGTGTACGCGTGGGCCTCGGCGACGGCCGCGATGGTGCCGAGCCGGGCCAGGTCGCGCAGCAGGCGGAGACGGCGAACGTCGAGCATCAGCTCAGCTTACGTTTCCGTTCAGGAATCTGAACTGGTGCTGCACGATCCTCCGGCCCAGGCTGGAGGCATGACACTGACCGGCCTGTACGTTCCGCTGATCACCCCGTTCGACGACGCCGGGGCGGTGGCCCCCGCCGCGCTCGCCGCGCTCGCCCACCAGGTGCTGGACGCCGGCGCCACCGGGGTGGTCGCCCTCGGCACCACCGGGGAATCCACCGCGCTGACCGAGCGGGAGCGCCGGGAGGTGGTCGACGTGGTCGCCGGGGTGTGCCGGGAACGCGCGGCGCCACTGCTGGTCGGCGCGAGCAGCGTCGAGGCGCTGCGCGCGCTGGCCGGCCGGCCCGAGGTGACCGCCGCGCTCTGCCTGGTGCCGCCGTTCGTCCGCCCCGGAGAGGCGGGCGTGCTCGCCCACTTCGCCGAGCTGGCCCGGGTGAGCCCGGTGCCGCTGGTCGCCTACCACGTCCCGTACCGGACCGGGCAGCCGTTGTCGGTGGACGCGCTGCGCCGGCTGGTCCGGCTGCCCGGCGTCGCGGGCGTCAAGTACGCGACCGGGATCGACGCCGACACCACCGCGTTCCTCGCCGACCTGCCAGCCGACGTCGCGGTGCTCGGCGGCGACGACGCGGTGGTCGCACCGCTGCTCGCCCTCGGCGCGCACGGCGGCATCCTGGCCTCGGCGCACCTCGCCACCGCCGAGTTCGCCGCGCTGATCGACGCGTGGCGGGCCGGCGACGTGGCCCGGGCCCGGCCCCTCGGCCACCGCCTCGCGGCGCTGTCGCGGGCGTTGTTCGCCGAACCCAACCCCGCGGTGGTCAAGGCCGTCCTGCACGCGCACGGCCGCATCCCGACCCCGGCGGTACGGCTGCCGCTGCTGCCCGCCGGCCCGGCGACGGTCCGGGCGGCGCTGGCGCACCTCGACGGGTAGTCGTCGTCGTTGCCCTGGTGTGGGCTCGGGACGACGACGGCGGGAGGCGACGTGAGCTACGCGGAGGTCAACGGGCTGCGGCTCTGGTACGAGTCGCACGGCACCGGGCGACCGCTGGTGCTGCTGCACGGCGGCTACGGCGCGGCGGAGACGTTCGCCGGGATCCTGCCGGCGCTGGCTCGACGCCGCCGGGTGATCGGGGTCGACCTGCAGGGCCACGGGCACACCGCCGACGTCGACCGCCCGCTGCGCTACGAGTCGATGGCCGAGGACATCGCCGCGTTGATCGGTCACCTCGGCCTGGCCGAGGCCGACCTGATGGGCTACTCGCTCGGTGGCGGGGTGGCCCTGCGTACCGCGATCCAGCATCCGGCGCTGGTCCGCCGGCTGGTGGTGGTCTCCGCGCCGTGCCGCCGGCAGGGCTGGTATCCCGAGGTGCTGGCCGCGATGGCGGAGCAGGACGAGCGGGTCGGCGAGCGGATGCGCGGCACCCCGCCGCACCAGCTCTACGTGCGGCTCGCGCCGCGGCCGGCGGACTGGCCGGCGCTCTGGGCCAAGTCCGGCGCCCTGCTGCGGCGCGAGTACGACTGGTCGGCGGAGGTGGCCGCGCTGACCGTACCGACGCTGCTGGTCTTCGCCGACGCCGACTCGATCCCGGTCACGCACATGGCGGAGTTCTTCGGGCTGCTCGGCGGCGGCCACCGGGACGCCGGCTGGGACGGCGCCGGTCGGCCGGCCGCCCGGCTGGCGGTGCTGCCGGGGCTGACCCACTACGACATCGTCCGCTCACCGGCACTGCCGGCCGCGGTGCTGCCGTTCCTCACCCACCCGGCCGGCGCGCCCGGCTGACCGGCGGCTCCGAGCGTCGCCCCGCCGCCGAACAGCAGGTCCGCCGTCGGCGGGCGGTCGCGGCCGGGCGCGGCGGCCGAACGGCACCGCCGCGCCCGGTTGTCGCCGGGCGTACCCGGCGCGGCGGTCAGCCGGTGAAACCGCCGTCCACGTTGACCACCGCGCCGGTCACGTATCCGCCGTCGGCGCTGGCCAGGTGCGCCACTGTGGCGGCGATCTCGGCCGGCTCGGCGAACCGGCCGAGCGCGGTGAAGCCGGCGATCGCCGCCGCGTTCGGCCCGTCGGCCGGGTTGGCGTCGGTGTCGGTCGGCCCGGGATTGACCAGGTTGACAGTGACGCCGTGCGGCCCGAGTTCCCGGGCCAGGCCCCGGGTCAGGCCGATCAGCGCGGTCTTGCTCATCGAGTACAGCGACAGCCCGGGGAAGACCGCCCGTTCGCCGACGTTGCTGCCGATGTTGATGATCCGGCCGCCGGCGCCCAGGTGCCGTACGGCCGCCTGCGCGGCGACGTACGGCGCGCGGACGTTCACCGCGATGGTCCGCTCCAACTCGTCGGGGCCCAACTCGGCCACCGGACCGACCAGGAACACCCCGGCGTTGTTGACCAGGATGTCCAGCCGGCCCAGCTCGGCCGCCGTACGGTCGACCGCGGCGCGCACCGCCGCCGGGTCGGCGCTGTCGGCCTGGACGGCGAGCGCGCGCCGACCGAGCGCCTCGACCTGCTTCGCCACCACCGCCGCCCGGTCGGCACTGTGCTGGTAGGTGATCGCCACGTCGGCGCCGTCCTGGGCGAGGCGCAGCGCGATGGCGGCGCCGATGCCCCGGGCGCCGCCGGTGACCAGGGCGACCTTTGCGTTCAACGGGTTCGTCATGACTCGATCATGGGAGTCGGGACCGCCGCCGGTCTGGCGGTGATCGGACGCCTCGTCGCGGACCTGATGTCCGATAACCGCGGGTCGAAACCGGCCGCGTGGTCGACGCCCGGGCGGGTCAGCGGTCGGTGCCGGGTGGATCGCCGGCCAGGCCGAGGCCGCGCTCGCGCAGCGCCGCGCGCAGCACCCGGACCGCCTTGGGGCCCACGCCGTGCAGGGCCAGCAACTCCCGCTCGGTCACCGCTGTCAGTTGGGAGAGGCGGGTCCAGCCCGCCGCGGCCAACGCGCCGCGGGCCGGTGCGCCGGCCGCAGGCGGAATGTCGTCGTCGTTCATCGTGTCGGCTCCTCGCCGTGTGCCATCTGCCCCGCCGCCGACGGTGTCCGCGCGGCCGGCCCCGGTGGGGGGACGGTAACGCCGACCACCGACACGGTTCAGCGCAGCCGCTGGGCCAGCCAGGGCAGCAGGGCGTCGGCCTGGGCCTGCTGGAACGCCCGGACGGTGGGGATGCCGGGCGGCGGCGGTCGCCGGGCGGCGTCGGCGAAGAAGCCGGCGAGGCCGGCGTACACGCCGGTCAGCGCGGCCGGGTCGACGTCGGCGGTGAGCGGCAGCCGGCGCAACAGCGCCTCGGTGTCGTGCCCGCCGTGCAGGCGGACGTTGACCAGCAGCAGCGCGGTGTCCAGCCAGGCCGGCCCGCGGCAGGCCCACGGCCAGTCCACCACGGTCACCCGGCCGGCCGCGTCGAGCAGCAGGTTGTCGGCGCGCAGGTCGGCGTGGCAGAGCGTGTCGCCGTCCAGCGCGGCGAGGCCCCGCTCGGCGGCGGCGCAGAGGCCGGGCAGGCGCGCGGCGGCCCACGGGTCCAGACCCGGCGGCGGATCGGCGGCGATCCGGTGCCAGCCGGTGAAGTCGTACGCCAGGTGCTCGGCGGCGGTCGGCGCGTGCGGCACCGGGTTCGGGGTGAGCGCGGTGGCCATCGTCTCCAGGGCGGCGAGCACGACGGTCAGTTCGTCGGCCCGCCACGGGGTGACCGGATGCCGACCGTCCACGTCGGTGAGCACCAGCGCCACCCAGTGGCCGTCGTCGTAGTGGCCGAGCAGCCGTGGCGTCGGGGCGTGCCCGGGCAGCGCCGCGGTGTTGCGGGCCTCGGTGCGGTGCAGCCGGGGACTGACGTCGTTCTGCGCGGGGCTCACCGCCTTGACGAACGCGCGCCGGCCGGCGGCGGTGCGGACCCGGTCGGCGGTGCCGGGGGAGAAGCCGCCCGGCTGCGACACCGCCTGCACCACCCGGCCGCCGAGGATCCGCTCGACCTCGGCGCGCACGTGGTCGGGCAGGTCGGCCCAACCGATCCGGCCCTTCGTCAGGCTCTCCACCGGTCCACCGTGCTCGACGCCGGAACCGGCGGGCAAGCCGATTACCGGCGGGCAAGCCGATCACCGGCGGCGCGGATCGTCACCTCGGCGTTGCCGGCAGCCCCGGCTCGGCCGTCACGAGGCCGCCGCGCCAGGCACCCCGTTCGTGGTCAGCGGGCGGGTGTGGTGCAGGACGACCACCCCGCTGGCGAGCGGCCGGTCCGACCTGGCCCAGGTGCGCGGCGACACCTGCGCCGCGGTGACGTCGCCTTCCAACGCTGCCAGCGGGTTACCCGGTGGCGCGTTCGAGATCGCTCTGCTGCACTACGCCATGGACGGGCTGCTGCCCGACCTGCCGACCACCTCGACCGACGTCGGGTCCGACCTCGACGACGTGGTTTCCGCCTTCGTGTCCGGGCTGGTCGCCGCCGTTGGCGAGGACGCCGACCCGCCGGAGTAGGGAGCGCCATGAGCCTGTCCCTGGAACCGATGACCGCGGCCCAGCTGGCCCGGCTGCGCGTGCCGCTGGAGCGGTCGTACGCCGAGGCCCTGGCCGGGACCGGTGACCTGACCCCGGAGGCCGCCCGGGCGCAGGTCGCGCTCCAGGTCGGCCGGCTGCTGCCGGATGGCGCGGCCACCGCGGACGTGCTGCTTCGGGTCGCGGTGGTCAACGGCGTCGAGGTGGGCTGGATCTGGGTCACCCTGCCTGGCGGCGACCACCCGAACACGGCCTGGATCCACAACATCGAGGTACATCCCGGACACCGGGGCCAGGGGTACGCACGCCGGATGATCCAGCTCGTCGAGGCGGAGCTCGCCCGGCTCGGGGTGGGCCGGCTCGGGCTCAACGTCTTCGGCGACAACACCGGGGCGATCCGGCTCTACGAGAGCCTCGGCTTCCAGGTCATCACGCAGCAGATGGCCAAGTCGGTCGACCCGGTGGGCTGACCGGGCGAGGGTTGTTCCCCGGTGCAACGGGAAACCCGCCCGGGACGCACCTGGGGAGGAGCGACGGATGACGCGTGGCGCCGGACTGACCATCGGTGTGCTCGGCTCGTACGGTGGTCGCAACCTCGGTGACGAGGCGATCCTCACCGGGCTGCTCGCCGATCTGCGCGAGCAGGAGCCGAACGCCCGGATCATCGTCTTCTCCCGCAATCCCGCACACACCCGGGTGGCTCACCCGGACGTGGAGGCGGTGCCGTGGGAGGGGGTCAGCCGCACCGACTCCGCGCTCGTGCTGGCCCAGCTCGACCTGCTGATCCTCGGCGGTGGCGGCATCCTGTACGACAAGGAGGCCCGCCGCTACCTGCGGGTGGTCCGGGTCGCCCAGGAACGCGGCCTGCCGCTGCTGACGTACGCGGTCGGGGTCGGGCCGCTCAGCGAGGGCGTGGACACCGGGATGGTGCGGGAGACCCTGGCCAGCGCCACCCAGGTGACCGTCCGGGACCAGGAGTCCCGGATGGTGCTGGAGGAGGCCGGCCTGCTCAACCCGATCACGGTCACCGCCGACCCGGCGTTCCTGCTCGAGCCGGAGGACTTCCCGGCGCACCTGCTGCGTGAGGAGGGGGTGCCGGCCGGCAAGCGGCTGATCGGGATGAGCGTGCGCGAGCCGGGTCGGGCCGCGGAACGCCTCGACGTGGACGGCTACCACCGGCTGCTGGCCCAGATCGGTGACTTCCTGGTGCACCGGGTCGACGCGTACGTGCTCTTCGTGCCGATGGAGCGGGACGACATCCGGCACTCGCACGGCGTGCTGTCCCACATGATCGCCGCGGAGCGGGGCCGGATCCTGCACGGCACCTACTCGCCCCAGCAGGTGCTCGGCCTGATGCGCCACTTCGACCTGGCCGTCGGCATGCGGCTGCACTTCCTGATCTTCGCCGCCATGGTGGGCACCCCGTTCCTGCCCCTGCCGTACGCCGGCAAGGTCTTCGACCTGGCCCAGCGGCTCGGCGTGCCGGCGCTGCGCGGCGTGGAGCGGGAGGTGGAGGGCCCGCTGCTGGCCGAGGTGGACCGGCTCTGGGACGAGCGGGACCACCGGGCCGAGGCCACCGCCCGGCGGGTGGCCGAGGTGTGCGACCAGGCCCGGGGCACCTCGCAGGTCACCCGCGCGGTGCTGGAGAGCCTGCGCGCCCGCAACCTGGCCCAGGTCGGCGCCTGAGCGCCGGCACCCGAGCGCCGGACCGTGCCCCGTCCGGCACCGGCCCGCCACCCGGCCGGCCCGGGGCCCTCACACCGCCGGGCCGCGCCAGGAGTAGCGCCAGTCGCGGGCCCGGCCGTCGACCGTCTCCAACTCGTAGATCTCCGCCTGGGTGAGTCCCTCCGGACCCAGGTGGTGATGGGTCAGCGGGGGACGGCCGTTCGGGTCCAGCTCGACGGTGACCGTCTCGCCGTCGGCCGGACCGCCCGCCAGAGGGATCTCTACCGTTGTCGCCATGGGCCCATCCTGCCCCGGCGACCGCGCCACCGCAGCGATAGCGGGGCAGCGGGCCGGCCGGTCGCGGGGCTACCGTCGGCCGATGGCGGAGATCTCGATCGACCCCACGCTCGGCCCGGTGCTGGCCCGGACGGGCGACGAGCGGGCAGTGCTCGAATCCTTCCTCGACTTCCACCGGGCCGTGCTGCTGCGCAAGGTGCGCGGGCTCGCCGACGCGGACGCCACGCGCCGGCTGGTGCCCTCCGCGACCACCCTCGCCGGCCTGGTCAAACACCTCACCATGGTGGAGCGCAACTGGTTCCCCTGCCTGCTCGCGCCCGGCCCGGACGACGTGTACCTGACCACCGAGGAGGAGGCGTTGGCCAGCTTCACGCTGACCGGGGAGGACACCGTCGAGCGGCTCGCCGCCGACTACGAGCGGGCCTGCGCCCGGTCCCGGGAGGTGGCCGCCCGGTTCCCACTCGACCACGTCGTGCCGCACCCGCAGCTCGGCGAGGTCTCGCTGCGCTGGATCCTGGTGCACATGATCGAGGAGACCGCCCGGCACGCCGGCCACGCCGACATCCTCCGCGAGCTGACCGACGGCACCACCGGCGCGCTCTGAGCCGCCACCGTCGACGACGCCGCCCCGGCCGGCCACCCCCGCCGCCGGGGCGCGGACCGGTGGCGGGGTCAGAGTCGCGGCAGCAGGCCGGGCGGGTACTCCATGCCGTCGTGCGTGCAGGCCGCGGCGGCCACCCGGGCCGCGTACGCCGCCGCGTCGGGCAGCGCCGCGCCGCGCAGCCGGGCCGCGATCAGACCGGCCGCGAAGGCGTCCCCGGCGCCGTTGGTGTCCCGCACCGGCGCCGGCGGCGCGGCGGCCGGCACCGACCGGGCGCCGGGGTGCAGTTCGGCGCCGGAAGCGCCCCGGGTGACCACCACCGTGCGCGGCGCCAGCGCGGCGGCGACCTGCCCGGCCGCGGCGTCCAGCCGGACCCCGCTGACGAAGACCAGGTCGGCGGCCTCGGCGAACGGGCGGTGGTAGGGGTTGGTGCCGTCCCAGTCGTGCAGGTCGGTGGAGATCGCGGCGCCCGGCGCGAGCCCGGTACGCAGCGCGGGCAGCAGGTCGAGGGTCCAATCCATGATCGACAGATGCACGTGCGCCGCGTCCCGGACCAGCCCGGCCAGCTCGGCCGGGGTGAACGGGGCCGGTCCGCGCCACGGCCGCGGGTCGTAGAGCGACATCCGCCGGCCGGCCGGGTCGACCAGGTTCACCGACCGCCGGGTGCCCGCCGGGTCGGCGGCCAGCACGGCGTGCACCCCGGTGCTGGCCAGTGCGGCCCGGACCACGTCGCCGACCGGGTCGGCGCCCAGCACGTCCAGTACCGCCACCCGCAGGCCGAGCGCGTGCGCGGCCAGCGCCACCCCGGCGCCGGTGTTGCCGATGCGCAGCTCGATCGGGTCGACGGTGACCGAGTCGGCGGCCGGCAGCGGCAGCGCGGGCACCCGCACCCGTACGTCGACGCCGAGGCCGCCGATCACCAACAGGTCGTACATGGCGTTCGACGGTAGCCTGCCCGGGCCGCCTATCCTGGGTCGGGCGTCGACGAGGGGGAACGAGTGCTGGTCATCCACGGGTCGTGGCTGCCCGGCGACGGCCCGGACGGCGCGCTCGCCGTCTGGGCCGAGGACAGCACCCGGCCCACCGACGGGCCCCGGCGGCCCGGCCGCGCGCCCCGGGAGCGTCCGCACCCGTTCGCCGCCGACCACGCCACGCTGGCCGCCGCGCTGGCCGAGGGCGCCGACCCCGCCGAACTCGGCACCGCGCTGCTCACCCTGCCCACCCGGGCCGGCGCGCCGCTGGACTCACCGGAGCTGGTGCGGACCTCCGTCGTGGCACCGGCCCGCGGGTCGGTCACCCTCGCCGGCTGGCGGGTTCCCGTCCTGCTGTACGCCCCGGACGCCGCGTGGGCGCTGCTGGGCCGCCTCGACCTGGCGGCCGCAGCACCCGGCGCCACCCTGCGGCACCTCGCCGAGCTGGCCGAGTTCGCCGCCGACCTGGTCACCCGCGGCCGGGTCCTGCCCGGCCTCGCCGACCTCCCCGCCCGGGCGACGGATCCGGCCGGTGCCCCCGGTCGACCCGGTGCCGATGGTTCCGCCGGAGCCGGAGCCGGAGCCGGAGGCGGCGCGGCCCGGGCGGTGTGGCGGCCGCTGCTCACCGGCACCGACGCGGCCTGGGCCCGGTCGCTCGCGCTGGCCCTGCCCCCCGCCGCCCGGGCCGTGGTCGAGGTGGACCGGCTCGACCCCGAACCGGTCACCGGTCCGCCGGCCCGGCGCACCCCGGCCGGCCCCGGTCGGGACACCGCCGGTCGCCGGCCCGCCGCCGGCACCGTGGCAGAGGTGGCGCCGGGCGCGCTCGTCGCGCAGGCCCTCGACGCGCTCGCCGACGCCGCCGCCCGGGCGGCGCTGGGCGAGATCCGGCTCGGCCGGGGCGTCCGCCCGAACGGCGCGGTGCCGGCCTGGCTGGCCGCGCTCACCGGCCCGCGCCGGGACTTCACCGCCGACCCGGCCGCCCTGGACACCCTCCGCACCGAGCTGGACGCTTGGCAGCGGGACGCCGCCGGCGGCTCGGTACGGGCCAGCTTCCGGCTGGTCGAGCCGCCCGCCGACGAGCTCACCGAGCCGGTCGTCGTGGTGCCCGCCGACCCCACGGCGGCGGTCGGGCAGGGCGGACACTGGCGGGTCGAGTTCGGGCTCCAGGCGGCCGACGAGCCGAGCCTGCACGTCGACGCCGGGCAGGTCTGGCGGGCCCCGCAGGCGGCCGCTGGGCTGGCCGGGCGGCTGGACAGCCCGCAGGAGACCTTGCTGGCCGAGCTGGGCCGGGCCAGCCGGCTCTGGCCGGAGCTGGACGCGGCGTTGCGTACCGCCACCCCGGAGGCGCTGGAGCTGGACGTCGAGGGGGCGCACCGGTTCCTCCGCGAGGGCGCCCCGGTGCTGCACGCCGCCGGGTTCGCGGTGCTGCTGCCCTCCTGGTGGCAGCGCCCCTCGTCGCGCCTCGGCGCCCGGCTGCAGGCGCGCAGCCGGACCGCGCCGGGCACGGTGGCCACCGCCGCCGGCGGGGTCGGGCTGGACGCCCTGGTCGACTACCGGTGGGAGGTGGCCCTCGGCGACCAGCCGCTGACCGCTGACGAGCTGGCGTCGCTGGCCGCATTGAAGACCCCGCTGGTCCGGCTCCGCGGCCGCTGGGTGGAGCTGGACCCGAAGCGGCTCGCCGCCGGGCTGCGGCTGCTCCGCTCGGCCGGCGAGCTGACCGTGGCCGACCTGCTCCGGCTCGGCCTCGCCGACGCCGAGCAGCCCGACGCGCTGCCGGTGCTGGAGGTGACCGCCGACGGCGCGCTGGGCGACCTGTTGGCCGGCGCGGTGGAGCGGCGGCTCACCCCGGCCGACCCGCCGCCGGCCTTCCACGGCACGCTGCGGCCGTACCAGCGGCGGGGGTTGGCCTGGCTGGCCTTCCTCCAGTCGCTCGGGCTGGGCGGCGTGCTCGCCGACGACATGGGGTTGGGCAAGACCGTGCAACTGCTCGCGCTGCTCGCCGGCGACCCGCCGCAGGCCGGGCCGACCCTGCTGGTCTGCCCGATGTCGCTGGTCGGCAACTGGCAGCGGGAGGCCGCCCGGTTCGCGCCCGGGCTGCGCGTACACGTGCACCACGGCGCCGAGCGGGCCCGGGGGGCGGGGTTCACCACGGCCGTGCACGACGCGGACCTGGTGCTCACCACCTACTCGGTGGCGGCCCGGGACGCGGTGGAGCTGGCCGGCGTCGACTGGCACCGGGTGGTGCTGGACGAGGCCCAGGCGATCAAGAACGCCGCCACCCGCCAGGCCGAGGCGGTACGCGCGCTGCCGGCCCGGCACCGGATCGCGGTCACCGGCACCCCGGTGGAGAACCGGCTCGCCGACCTCTGGTCGATCATGCAGTTCGTCAACCCCGGGCTGCTCGGCCCGGCGGCCACCTTCAAGAAGCGGTTCGCCGAACCGATCGAGCGGCACGGCGACGCCGAGGCCGCCGAGCGACTGCGCCGGATCACCGGCCCGTTCGTGCTGCGCCGGCTCAAGACCGACTCGTCGATCATCTCCGACCTGCCGGAGAAGCTGGAGATGGAGGTGGTCTGCAACCTGACCGCCGAGCAGGCCTCGCTCTACCAGGCGGTGGTCGACGACATGATGGCCCGGATCGAGTCCAGCGACGGCATGGAGCGGCGCGGGCTGGTGCTGGCCACCATGACCCGGCTCAAGCAGGTCTGCAACCACCCCGCCCAGTTGCTGCGCGACGGCTCGCCGCTGGCCGGGCGCTCCGGCAAGCTGGCCCGGCTGGAGGAGATCCTCGACGAGGTGCTCGCGGCGGGGGAGAAGGCCCTGCTGTTCACCCAGTACGCCGAGTTCGGCGGCATGCTGCGCGGGCACCTCGCCGCCCGGTTCGGCCGGGAGGTGCTGTTCCTGCACGGCGGGGTGGGCAAGGCCGACCGGGACGCGATGGTCACCCGGTTCCAGTCGCCGGACGGGCCCGCGCTGTTCGTGCTCTCGCTCAAGGCCGGCGGCACCGGGCTCACCCTGACCGCCGCCAACCACGTGGTGCACGTCGACCGGTGGTGGAACCCGGCGGTGGAGGACCAGGCCACCGACCGGGCCTTCCGGATCGGTCAGCGCCGCCGGGTGCAGGTACGCAAGTTCGTCTGCGCCGGGACGGTGGAGGAGAAGGTCGCGGCGCTCATCGCCGACAAGCGCGGTCTGGCCGAGCGGGTGGTCGGCACCGGCGAGCAGTGGGTCACCGAGCTGTCCACCGCGCAGCTGCGCGAGCTGTTCAGCCTGGAGGCCGGGGCGGTGGTGGAGTGAGCGAGCCAGTGAGTGAGACCGCGCGCGGCCGGTTCGCCGACTACGGCCGTCCCCGCCGGGTCGACGGCGGCCTGCGCGCCCGCAGCACCCGGGGCGCCATCGGCCGGTCCTGGTGGTCGCGGCGCTTCCTGGAGGTGCTGGAGTCGTTCGCGCTCGGCACCCGACTGACCCGCGGCCGGTCGTACGCGCGGGCCGGCCAGGTGGTCAGCCTGGACATCGCCCCCGGCATGGTCAGCGCCGTGGTGCAGGGCTCCCGGGCGCAGCCGTACCAGGTGCGCATCGCGCTGTCGCCGTTTCCGGCCGCGCTCTGGTCCCGGATCGAGAACGAGTTGGCCGCCCAGGCGTTCTTCAGCGCCCGGCTGCTCGCCGGTGACCTGCCGGCCGAGCTGGAAGAGCTGTTCGCCGCCGCCGGCGGCCCGCTCTTCCCCGCCGGGATCGACGAACTGGTCCAGCACTGCAGCTGTCCGGACTTCGCCGTGCCGTGCAAGCACCTCGCGGCGACCTTCTACCTGCTCGCCGAGGCGTTCGACGCCGACCCGTTCCAACTGCTGCACTGGCGGGGCCGGGCCCGGGCCGAGCTGCTCGACCGGCTGCGTGCCCTGCGCGCGGCGGCCGGCGGCACGGACGACGCCGCGGCGGGCGCCGTGGCAGGCGATCGACCGTCCACGACGGACGACGCGGCCGCGCCGGCGCCGGCCGGACCGGCGGCGGACACTGTGGACGTTCCGGCGGTCGGCGCCGCGCGGGCGGTGGCCGGCCTGCCGCCGGCGCCGCTGGCCGAGGCGGTGGACCGGTTCTGGCTCCCGCCGGTGCCGCTGCCGGACCGGCCGCCGAGCCTGGCCACCGGGCCGGACCTGCTGCTGCGCCAGCTCGGCCCGCCCGCTCCGGCCATCGGCGGTCCGGGGCTGGTGGAGCGGCTGCGGCGGGCCTACCGGGCCCTCGGCGGGTCATAGCCAGCGGCGCCGGTACCGCCACATCACGGCGGCGTTGGCCAGCAGCACCACCGCGCAGATCGCGCCGGCCATCCGGCCGGCCAGCACCGTCGTCGCCGGCAGCGAGGCCCACAGCACGATGGTCAACAGCATCAGATAGCGGCTGCGCCGGGCCCGGGCCCGGCTGTCCAGCCGGGCGAAGAACCTCGGATCGCTCTCCCGGAGGTGGCGGGTGATCTGCTCGAACCTGCGCTGATCCTCTTTGCTGAGCATGTGCCTTCCCCTCACGCGTTCAGCGGTTCGGCGGCATACCCGTTGCGGCGGCGGCTCACGCCCTCGTGCTGCTACTTTGCCCGTCCGCCCGGCGGGCCGGCGGCATGGTCGCGCCCGGGGAGCCGACGCCCCGGGTGACCGGTGTCCGGACACCTCAGCACAGGCTTATCCGGACCTTAAGTTTCGCTGTGCCGTTGAACGGCGCGAAAAGCGTCGCGGACGGCGAAAACGTTACGTCGGGGTCGGCGGGTGACGGGTCGGTCCTGCTCCCGGGGCCCGGGACCGGCCGGGTGGCGATCCCGCCCGGCGGCGCGCCGCTGAGCGCTGTCTTAAGTGCCCTCACGGGGCCCTCCGGCGCGCCTTGAGGCGGCCGGAGCCCTTTCACTACCTTGCCGGTCAACCCCCTCAGGCAACAGTCGCCGGACCTCGACCTCGCTGGTCGCAGCCGTGCCGGCGCACGGTAGGAATCGGGATTGGTACATGGCCGACCAGAATGTGCCACCACGGCGACCGCGGGACGACCGCCGCTGGGACGTACGACAGCACCCCAGCACCGGATACCGCGACCCGAACGCGTCAACCCCGCACGGATACCGCTCCGCCCACCCCGGCGGTCAGCCGGAGTATTCACGCGGACCGCAGTGGGTCGGTCCGGACGGCTTCGGCCAGCCGACCGGCCCCACCGGCGGCTTCGCCCAGCAGACCGGTGGCGCCGGACTGCCCAACCTGGACGACGACGAGGAGCCCGGTCGCCCGGTCGGTCGCCGCAAGGCGCTCGCCGCGCTCGGCGGCACCGCCGCGGTGGTCGCCGGCGGCGCCGCCCTCGCGATGACCCCGCAGGTGCGCGGTCTCTTCGGCGACGAGCCGGTCGGTGACGCGACCGGCACCGCGGTCACCGACGGCACCGCCGCCCGGCCGAGCGGGCAGCAGCCGAGCACGGTGCGCACGTACACCGAGCAGAACGAGAGCTACATGGGCTCCCGGGCCGGCGAGGCGCTGAAGAGGAACGCGCCGGCCGGCGGCCGGACCTTCTCCGGGCCGGCCGCCGCCGCGGCGGAGACCCCGGTGACCGTCAAGACGGTGCTGGCCAAGGACCCGATCCTGCACCTCGCCCGCCGGGCCACCTTCGGCGCGACGCCGAAGCTGGTCGCCGACATCCGCGAGCGGGGCATCGACGCCTGGCTGCGCACGCAGCTCGACCCCGACAAGATCGCCCCCACCCGGGCCGAGCTGAAGCTCGCCGAGCTGCCCACCCTCAAGCTCTCCACCCAGCAGCTGCGCGACCAGCGCGACCAGCTCAACGAGCGGGGCGCCCAGCCGGAGCGGGAGCTGGTCGAGGCCACCATCGCCCGGCAGATCTGGTCCGACCGCCAGCTGTACGAGGTGATGGTCGACTTCTGGAACGACTTCCTGCACGTCGCCGCGGACTTCGACGGCGGCGAGGTGTACCGGGCCGCCTTCGACCGCGACGTCGTCCGGGCACACGCGCTGGGCAGCTACCCGGAGATGTTCCTGGCCGCCAACAAGCACCCCGCGCTGCTGCTCTACCTGAACCAGAACGACTCCCGCGCCGACGCGGTCAACGAGAACCTGGCCCGGGAGAACCTCGAGCTGTACACCGTGGGCGTCGACGGCGGCTACACCGAGAAGGACGTCCGGCAGGCCGCCCTGCTGCAGACCGGGCGGGGCGTCAACGACGGCAAGTACGTCTTCCGGCCCGAGCGGCACTACGTCGGCAAGGTGAAGATCCTCGGCTTCAGCCACGCCAACAACTCCAAGGACCCGAAGAAGGCCGAAGCGGCCATCGATGCGTACCTGACCTACCTCGCGCTGCACCCGTCGACTGCGAAGTACGTGGCGCAGAGCCTGGCCACCCGGTTCGTCTCGGACACCCCGCCGAAGTCCCTGGTGGACCGGCTGGCCAAGACGTACACGGCGAACAAGGGCCTGGTGAAGCCGGTGCTGATGACGCTGTTCAGCTCGTCGGAGTTCTGGGCGGCGGTGGGGCAGAAGGTGCGCCGGCCGATGGAGTACCTGGTCGCCACCTACCGCACCCTCGGCGTCTCGCCCGAGGCGTCGCCGAAGCACGACAACGGCGACAACAAGCGCACCCCGTTCGCCCGCGGCCTGCGGCAGATCCACGACAAGCTGCGCGAGCTGGGCCAGTACCCGATGGGCCAGCCCACCCCGGACGGCTACCCGGACGTCTACGTCGCGTGGACCTCCGCCGGCACGATGGTCAACGGCTGGAACGAGGCCGGCGACCTGCTGGCCGGCTACCGCACCACGTTCACCTACACCCGGCCGGAGAAGCTGGTCGCCAAGCCGCCGGCCACCGCCGGGGCGTACGTGGACGCGCTGGCCAAGCGGCTGGTGCAGCAGAAGCTCTCCGCCCGGGAGAAGGCGCTGATCCTCGGCGTGGCCGGCGTCTCGGCCGGCACCCGGGTCGACGCCACCTTCAACGGGGCCATCGCCGCCGTCGCGCGGGCGATCCTCGCATCCCCCCAGCACCACCTCCGGTGAGGCATTCGATGGAGAAGACCGTGTACTCGTACCCCCTGCACCCCGAATGCCCCGACCTGCGGCGGCTGGCCGACAACCCGGCCGAGGCGCTGCTGCGCGCGGAGGCCGACGTCGTCGCCGCCGAGAACGCCGCCGAGCGGGACCGCTACCGGCGGCTGGAGGACCTGGAGGAGGCCCAGCAGGACGGGCGCGGGGTGACCCGGCGTACCTTCGTCGCCGGCGCCGCCGCCACCGCCACCGCGCTGGCCACCGCCCAGTTCGTCACCACCTCGGCGTCGTTCGCCGCCACCAGGACCGGCACCCTGATCCACGTCTTCCTCTACGGCGGGCTGGACGGGCTGAGCCTGGTCGCCCCGGCGGACGACCCGGTGCTCGCCAAGGCCCGCCCCGACCTGCTGCTCGCCGACGACTCCCTGGCGGTGGGCCGCGGCTTCAAGCTGACCAGCGCGTTCAAGTCGCTGGAGCCGTGGCTGAAGTCCGGCCGCCTCGGCTTCGTCCCGGCCGTCTCCGACGAGCGGCTCTCGCGCAGCCACTTCCAGGCCGCGGACGCCTGCAACCTGGGCGGCCTGCCCGGCGAGACGGGTGGTCGGGGCTGGCTGGACAGCCTGGTCGACGCGCTCGGCAAGGGCACCGCGTTCCGCAGCGTCGGCGTCGGCAGCACGCTGCCCCGCTCCCTGGTCGGCACCAACGGCGCGCTGTCGCTGAACAGCGTCGGCTCGCTGCGGCTCAACGGCGACGACCGGTTCCGCGCCGCCACCGAGAAGGCGATCAAGGGGCTGTTCACCGGGATCAACCACCCCGTCGAGGAGGCCGTGCAGTCCGGCCTGGGTGCGCTGGCCACCGCGCAGAAGCTGGCCGCCAAGCCGTACCAGCCGGCCGAGGGCGTGCGCTACGAGGGCGTCGGCCGCGCCTTCCAGCAGCTCGCCCAGCTCATCAAGGGCGGCGCGAACGTCCGGGTCGCCACGGTCGGGATGGGCGGCTACGACACCCACGAGAACCAGGGCACCCGCTCCGGCGGCCAGCTGCACCGGCGGCTGACCGAGCTGGCCGACGCGATGGCCGCGTTCTTCACCGACCTCGGCGACCAGGCCGACGACGTGACGATCATGGTGTCCAGCGAGTTCGGCCGGCGGGTCGCCTCCAACGGCGGCGGCACCGACCACGGGCACGGCGGGGTGGTCACCATCCTGTCCGGACGGAAGCTGGCCGGCTCGCTGCTCGGCACCTGGAACGGATTGAACGATCTCGACTCCGGCGACGTACCCGAATACAACAACATGTTCAACGTCTACGGAGCCGTGGCGCAGGGCCGCTTCGGGCTCACCAACGCGGAGGTGGAGAAGATCTTCCCCCGGCAGAAGTACACCCCGATGAAGCTGTACGCGTGACGTACACCCGTACGCACGCCGCCGGCCGCCGCACCGGGACCCCGTCCCGGCACGGCGGCCGGCCGGTGAGCGCGAGGAGTGAGCCGGGTCTGCGAGCCCCGCAGTCGCGAACGACGGAGGGCGCGGCCGCGGACGTACCGCCGGCGGTGCCGCCGCGGCGCGGACCCGGCGGCCGGCGGCTGCTGGCCGCCCTGCTGGTGGTCGGCCTGCTGGCCAGCGTGCTGCCCTGGTGGCTGGACACCCCGGCCGGCTCGCTGCGCGATTCCGCCGCCACCCTCACCGCGGCCGGCCGGATCACCGGCCTGGTCGCCGGGTACCTGCTGCTGGTGCAGGTGCTCATGATGAGCCGGCTGCCGGTGCTGGAACGGTGGATCGGCGGCGAGCAGCTGGCCCGCTGGCACCGCGACGTCGGCGCCACCCTGCTGGTCGCGGTGCTCGCGCACACCTCGCTGATCGTGGTCGGCTACGCCGGGCTGGAGGACAACCCGGTGCTCACCGAGGCCGGGGTGCTGCTGCGCGACTACGAGGACATGGTCTCCGCGTTCGCCGCCGCCGGCATCATGGTGCTGGTCGGCTTCACCAGCATCCGGGCGATCCGCACCGCGCTGCCGTACGAGCTGTGGCACGCCCTGCACCTGTCCGCCTATCCGGTGCTGCTGCTCGGCTTCGGCCACCAGTTCAGCAACGGCGCGCAGCTGTTCCGCCCGGGTCCGGTGCGCACCTTCTGGATCGCCCTGTACGTGCTGGTGGTCGCCGCCCTGCTCGGGGGCCGGGTGCTCGCCCCGCTGGTGTTCAACCTGCGGCACGGGCTGCGGGTCGCCGACGTGGTCGCGGAGAGCCCGGACACCATCTCGATCTACCTGACCGGCCGGCGGCTGGACCGGATGGACCTGCTCGGCGGCCAGTTCTTCCGCTGGCGGTTCCTCACCCGGGGCTGCTGGTGGCAGTCCCACCCGTTCTCGGTCTCCGCCGCGGCCAACGGCCGCTGGCTGCGGCTGACCGTCAAGGTGGTCGGCACGCACACCGCCGACCTGCGTGACCTCGACCCGGGCACCCGGGTCTGGGTGCAGGGGCCGTCGGGCACCTTCACCGCCGCGCACCGCACCCGGGAACGGGCCCTGCTGATCGCCGGTGGCAGCGGGATCACCCCGATCCGGGCGATGCTGGAGGAACTGCCGCCCGGCGCGGCGTTGATCTACCGCGCCCGGACCCCGGCCGACGTGCTGCTCAGCCGGGAACTGGACTGGCTGGCCCAGGCCCGGCACGTCTCGGTCTGGTACGTCATCGGCTCCCGCCACGACCCCGGCCCGCGTCAGGTGATGAGCCCGGACGGGCTGCGCCGGCTGGTGCCCGACGTCGCCCGCCGGGACGTCTACCTCTGCGGGCCGCCCGGCCTGGTCGAGCAGTCGCTCCAGGTGCTCCGGCAGGCCGGCGTGCCCCGCCGGCAGATCCATCTCGCCACGTTCGAGCTGTAGAGAGGCATCCATGCGCCGCGCACTCCTCGCGATCACCGGCCTGGCGGCCAGCACCACCGCGATGGTGGTGCTCAAGGGCGGGCCGGACACCACGCAGGTGGCCGCCCAGGGCGGGCCGGTCGACGGCCAGCCGGTGGCCCCGGGGGCCGGCTCGGCACCGCCGGAGGCGCCGGCCGGGGCGCGCGAGGCGCCCGCCGGCGGCACCGCCTCGCCCCGGCCCATCCGCACCACCGCCCGCCCACCGGCGAGCCGGCCCGGCGCCGGCACCCGGACCCCGTCCGCACCGCGGACCAGCAGCCGGCCGGCGCAGCCGACCACCCGCACGGTGACCGGGCCGGTGGTGGAGAACGAGTACGGCAACGTCCAGGTGCAGATCACCCTCTCCGGGTCGCGGATCGTCAACGTGGTCGCGCTCGAGCTGCCCGAGGAGACGGCCCAGTCCGACCAGCGCAGCGAGCAGGTCGACGACCGGTACAGCGGCTCCGCCGGGCTGGTGGTGCAGCAGCAGAGCGCCGACCTGGACACCGTCTCCGGGGCCACCGCCACCAGCGAGTCGTACCGGCGGTCGCTGCAGGCCGCCATCGACCGGGCCGGCTGAGGTGCCGGCCGCGCCGGCCCGGCCCGGGCTGCGCCGGGTCGAGCAGGTGATGGGTACGGCGATCAGCCTGGACCTCGCCGACGACCTGCCCACCGTCGAGCTGACCGCGCTGGCCGACGCCGTGTTCGGCTGGCTGCGCGAGGTGGACGCCCGGTTCAGCACGTACCGGGCGGACAGCGAGGTGTGCCGGGTGGACCGTGGTGAGCTGGCGGTCGCCGACGGCTCGGCCGACCTGCGGGACGTGCTGGCGCGCTGCGCGGACCTGTGGCGCGCCACCGACGGCTTCTTCGACGCGTACGCCACCGGCCGGCTGGACCCGTCCGGCTACGTCAAGGGCTGGGCGGCGCAGGTCGCCTCGGACCGGCTGCTCGCGGCCGGCGCGGCGAACCACTGCCTGAACGCCGGCGGGGACGTGCGGGTGCGCGGCCGGTCGGCCACCGGCCGGCCGTGGCGGATCGGCGTCCGGCACCCGTGGGACCCGATGGCCACCTGCCTGGTGCTGACCGGCACCGACCTGGCGGTCGCCACCTCGGGGGTGTACGAGCGGGGCGCGCACGTGCGGGATCCCCGCCGGGGTGTGCCGGCCAGCGGCCTGCGTTCGGTCACCGTGGTCGGGCCGGACCTCGGCGTCGCCGACGCGTACGCCACCGCCGCGGTGGCGATGGGCGCCGCCGGTGTCGGCTGGCTGGACCGGCTCGCCGGCCACCAGCACGCGATCGTCACCGACGACGGCCGGCTGCTGCACTCCGCCGGCCTGCCGCTGGCCGGCTGACCGGTGCCGCGCGCGGCCGCCGCCACCACCTCAGCGGGCCGGGCGGTGGGTGCCGGCGGGCCGGGAGCCGGCCGGCCGGGGCCGGCCCGGGCGGGAGCCGGCCGGTCGGGTGCCCGCCCAGCGGTACCGCGGGCGGCTGTGCCGGGGCGGCTCGGTGCCGTCCGGCTGACGCGTGGTGTCGTCGGTGGACATGAAACCCCCGCTCCTGGCGTCTGCGCCGTCGCCCTGTGCAACGAGGACGGACCGGCCGGCGACGCTGCCCGGGCGGGGTTCACATCCCGCGACGCGGCAGCGGCAGGTGGCCGGGGAGCAGTTCCGAGGTCAGCGTCACGCCGGTGGCCCGCAGCGCGTCGATCAGCGCGTTCTGCACCAGATAGGAGTCGGGCAGCCGCCAACGGGCCTGCTCCGGGGCGACGGCCCAGCGGACGGTGCCCTCCGGCAGCCGGGTCGGCGGCGCGGGGATCCACGACCCGGGCCCGTGCCGTACCACGTGGAAGCAGTGGTCCAGCTCCGGCCGCAGGGGGTCGCCCGGGCGGACCAGGAACATCCACCGGCCGGTGGGGGTCACCAGCACCGGCCCGCGTACGCCCGGGCCGGCGGGGTGGGTCTGCACCACGTCGAGGACCCGCCGGCCGAGGTGCGCGGCGACCTCCAGCACGTCGAACGCCCGGCCGGTGGGCAGCAGCACGCCGTGCGGCCGGGTGCGCCACCAGGTCGCCACCCGGGCCGGGTCGGCGCTGGCCGCGTGCTCCCAGTTCTCCAGCGCGGGGTGGCAGCCGACCGTGGGGCAGCCGGCGCGGCCGCAGACGAACCGGCTGCGCGCCAGGCAGGCGCCGGGGGTCACCTCCCAGCCGTGCAGCGCGTAGCGGACGGCCACCCGGCGCAGGCGGACCCGTTCCAACGGCGACAGTTGGACGACGCGTGGTCCGACGTTCCCCCACATGTGTGCCATCTCCCCTCGGCGGCCCGGTCCGGCATCCGGCCCGCATGTCGAACACCGTCACTGCCGTAACCCACGGTCGTTGAGCTGACGAACGGCTGATGCAAGTTGCACGAAAACTACGAGGACTGGCTGTACGGCTGACGCACAGACTGTGCGACCAGCGAAAACCTGAGACCTACCGCGCGCCCGCAACCGCGAGGTGGTCAGCCGGCCACGGCCGGGGTCGCACCAGGGGAGGGACGGGATGGACGAGTTACCCATTGGGCGGCGGGTGGCCTACTGGCGCGGGCGGCGCAAAATGTCGCAGCAGGTCTTCGCGGACCGGCTGGGCAAGTCGAAGAGCTGGGTGGACAAGGTCGAGCGCGGGGTGCGCCGGCTGGACAAGTTCTCCGTCGTCTACGAGATCGCCGACATCCTCCAGGTCGACGTGCAACTGCTGCTCGGCAAGGACCCGGAGCGGCGTACCGACGCGTTGAACTGCATCGACCAGGTCGAGGTCCAGGAGATCCGGGCCGCCCTCGAGCGCTACGACGCGATGAGCGCCTACTTCGACGCGGCGCCGCACCCGCCGCCGCTGGCCGACATGCGCAAGGCGGTCAACCACGCCTGGCTCACCTACCAGTACGGCCGCTACGGGATGCTCACCCGGGCGCTGCCCAAGCTGCTGCGCGACGCCCAGGCCGCCGACGCCGGCTACGGCGGCGACCAGGCCCGCGAGGCGGCCCACCTGCTCGGGCAGGTCTACCAGATCGCCTCCTCGGTGCTGCGCAAGCTGGGCGAGTGCGACCTGGCCTGGCTGGCCGCCGACCGGTCAATGGCGGTCGCCCAGCGCGCCGACGACCAGCTGCTCGCCGGCATCGCCACCACCCGGGTCTGCAACGCGCTGGCCGCGATGGGACGGTCCCGTCCCGCGCTGGAGCTGAACGTCACCATCGCCAACCGGCTCGCCCCCGGCGGGAGCAACGACGCCTCACCGCAACGGCTCTCCGTCTACGGCATGCTGCTGCTGCAGGGCGCGATGGCGGCGTCCCGGATCGGTGACTCGGCGACCGTTGACGACCTGCTCAACGGCGCCCAGGAGGCGGCTCGGCTGCTCGGCAGCGACCAGAACCACTACTGGACCTCGTTCGGGCCGACCAACCTGGAACTGCACCGGGCGGCCGCGGCCGTCGAGCTGGGCGACGGCGGCCGGGCGGTCGAGGTGCACCAGCGCATCCAGGAGCCGGCGTTCAACGCGCTGCTGCCCGAGCGGCGGGCCCACCACCTGCTCGACATCGCCCGCGGCTACGCCCAGATCGGCGATGTGGCCAACGCCGGCGAGATGCTGCTGCGCGGTGACCGGCTGGCGCCGTCCGAGATCCGCTGCCGGCCGATCGCCCACGAGGTGATGTCGGACATCCTGCGTCGCACACGTGGTGCGCCGCCTTCTCCGATCGCGGAGTTGGCTGAGCACATGGGAGTAGGGGTATGAGCGCGGAGCCGGTCTGATGACCGGCCGGCAGCACACCGAGCGCCGCGAGGTGCTCTACGTCATCGCCTGCGGATCGCCGCTGGCGCGCCACGTCGGCCGGCTCGTCGAGCTGGCCCAGCGGGACGGCTGGGACGTCTGCGTGATCACCACGCCGGACGGCGCGAAGTTCGTCGACCGGGCCGCGCTGGCCCGGCAGACCGGTCACCCGGTACGGACCCACTACAAGAACCCGGGGGATCCGGACGTCCTGCCGCCGGCCGACGCCATGATCGTCTGCCCGGCCACTGTCAACACGGTCAACAAGTGGGCGGCCGGGATCACCGACACGCTCGCGCTGGGCCTGCTGGTCGAGGCGCAGGGCCTGGGGGTGCCGCTGGTCGCGGTGCCGTTCACCAACACGGCGATGGCCCGCCACCCGGCGTTCCGCAGCGGCCTGGCGCGGCTCGCCGAGTGGGGGGTGACGGTGCTCTTCGGCGACCACGTCGTCCCGCTGCACCCGCCCGGGACGGGGGAGCGGCACCTGAGCGCCTTCCCGTGGGCGCTGCCGCTCGCCGCGGTACGCGACCGGCTCTGCCGGGTCGGCCCCGCCGTGGCCTGAGCAACCGCCGCGCCCGAGCATCCGCCCGGGCCGGCCGGGTACCGGTAAGCTGGCCCGCCGTGAGCACAACCGCAGTTCCGCCGACCGTCGCCGACGTGGTGGCCGAGCTGGAGCGGCGCTACCCGCCGGCCTGGACGGAGGACTGGGACCGGGTCGGGCTGGTGCTCGGCGAGCCCTGCGCCCCGGTACGCCGGGTGCTCTGCGTGGTCGACGTGGTGCCCGAGACGGTCGCCGAGGCGCTCGCCGCGGGGGTCGACATGATCGTCGCCCATCACCCGCTGCTGCTGCGCGGGGTCTCCTCGGTGGCGCCCACCACGTACAAGGGTCGAATCGTCCACCAGTTGATCAAGGCGGACGTGGCCCTGTACGTCGCGCACACCAACGCCGACGTGGCCGCTCCGGGCGTCTCCGACGCGCTGGCCGCCCGGTTCGGGCTGACCGGGCTGCGCCCGCTGCACCCGCCCGCGCCCGGGTCACCGGCGCACGGCGCCGGGCGGGGGATCGGCCGGATCGGCGAGCTGCCGGAGCCGATGACCCTCGCCGAGCTGGCCCGGCACGCCGCCGCCGTGCTCCCGGTCACCGCCTGGGGCGTACGCGCGGCGGGTGACCCCGAGCGCATGGTGCGTACGCTCGCGGTCAGCGGCGGATCGGGCGACGCCTTCCTGGCCGACGCGACCGCCGCCGGGGTGGACGCCTACCTCACCGCCGACCTGCGCCACCACCCGGCCGGCGAGCACCTCGCCGCCGACGGGCCGGCGCTGCTGGACGCCGCCCACTGGGCGACCGAACGACCGTGGCTGGACGACCTGGCCGCCCTGCTGCGGGCGACGCCGGGTGTCGAGACGCAGGTGTCCGACCTGGACACCGACCCGTGGACCGTACACGCCGCCCCACCCGCGGTGGACGACAAGGAGCCCCGACCGTGAAGGCTGACCCCCAGGTCCAGCGCCGCCTGCTCGACCTCCAGGCGATCGACACCGCGCTCACCCAGCTCGCCCACCGCCGCCGCGCGCTGCCCGAGCGGGCCGAGCTGGAGGCGCTGGCCCGCCAGCTGTCGGCGCTGGAGGACGAGCGCGTCCGTGCCCAGGTGGCGGTCGACGACCTGGACCGGGACATCGCCCGGCTGGAGAAGGACATCGACCAGGTGCGGGCCCGCAAGACCAAGGACGAGGCGCGGCTCGCCGCCGGCAGTGGCCCGGCCCGGGAGCTGGAGGCGCTCCAGCACGAACTGGCCTCGCTCAACCGCCGGCAGGGCGACCTGGAGGACGCCGAGCTGGAGCTGATGGAGCAGCGGGAGACCGCGCAGGCCGTCCTGGACGACGTGGAGCGCCGGCTGGCCGAGGCCCGGGAGCAGCGGGACGCCACCGAGCGGCGCCGGGACGAGGCGCTGGCCGAGATCGGCAAGGAGGAGGAGTTCAAGCGGTCGGCCCGCCGGCCGCTCGCCGACGACCTCCCGGCCGACCTGGTGCAGCTCTACGACAAGATCCGCGAGGACACCGGGCTCGGCGCGGCGCTGCTCGCCGCCGGCCGGTGCGGCGGCTGCCGGCTCGAACTGTCCGGGGCGGACCTGGCCCGGATCCGCAAGGCGGACCCGGACGACGTGGTCCGCTGCGAGGAGTGCCGGCGGATCATGGTGCGTACCAACGAGTCCGGTCTGTAGCCCGTGGCGCCGCGGGTGGTGGTCGTCGAGGCCGACGGCGGATCGAGGGGCAACCCGGGCCCGGCCGGCTACGGCGCGGTGGTCCGCGACCCGGAGACCGGCGAGGTGCTCGCCGAGCGCTCCGAGTCGATCGGGGTGGCCACCAACAACGTGGCCGAGTACCGGGGGCTGATCGCCGGGCTGACGGCCGCCGCCGAACTGGGCGCCGCCGAGGTGGAGGCCCGGATGGACTCGAAGCTGGTGGTCGAGCAGATGTGTGGCCGCTGGCAGATCAAGCACCCCGGGCTGCGCCCGCTCGCCGCCCAGGCGGCCGGGCTGGTCGAACGGTTCGCGGCGGTCCGGTTCAGCTGGATCCCGCGGGAGCGCAACCGGCACGCCGACGCCCTCGCCAACGCCGCGATGGACGCCGCCGCCGGCACCGCGCCGGTGGCTCCGGCCGTCGCACCGCCGCGCGTGGTGGAGCCCCCGCGCGAGCTCGCCGGCCCGGAGCCGGCGGGCCGGGAGCAGGCCCGCGAGGCGGCCGCCCGCGCCGCGGCGCAGCGGACCACCGGCACCGACCCGGCCACCGCGCCCGCCTCCTGGGAGCCGCGCCCGAGCTTTACCGCCACCCGGCTGATCCTGGTGCGGCACGGCGAGACCGAGTACACCGAGCAACGCCGCTACTCCGGTCGCGGCGACGTGCCGCTCTCCGACCGGGGCCGGGCCCAGGCCCGGGCCACCGGCGACCGGGTGGCCGAGCTGGCGCCGACCGTCGCGGCAGTGGTCAGTTCCCCGCTGTCCCGGTGTACGGCGACCGCCGAGGCGATCGCCGCGGCGCTCGGCGGCGTGCCGGTACGCCGCGCGGACGACCTGATCGAGTGCGACTTCGGCGCCTGGGAGGGGCGGACCTTCGCCGAGGTACGCGAGGGGTGGCCCGGCGAGATGGACGCCTGGCTCGCCTCCACGGCGGTGTCCCCGCCCGGCGGGGAGTCGTTCGCGGCGGTGGCCGAGCGCACCCGCCGGGCGCTGGACGCGCTGGTCGAGGCGTACCCCGGGGAGACCGTCGTGGTGGTCTCGCACGTCTCGCCGATCAAGCTCGCGCTGCGCGACGCGCTCGCTGCCGGTGACGCCTTCCTGCACCGGCTCTTCCTGGACGCCGCAGGCATCTCGGTGCTGGACCGGTGGCCGGACGGCGGCATCGCCGTCCGCACCGTCAACGACACCGCCCACCTCCCCACTCCCTGACCCCGCCCCGCACCCGTCGCGCTCGTTCACCGAAAGAGTGGCCATTCTCCGCGGAATGGCCACTCTTTCTCGGTTCGTGCGGACCGCAGGGCGGTGGGTGCCCGCCGTTCGGCGCAGCCGAGCGGCCGTTCGGCGCAGCGCAGTGGATCAGCCGAACGTGACGGCGCTCACAGGGCCGTAGCCTCCGGCCGTCACATCACGAGCGACGACTGGAAGGTGGGTCTGATGGCTGCACCCGAACCGGCCACACCCGCACCGGAGGCACCCCTGACGGGGTCGTCCCGGGCAAAGGACAAGAGCAGATGGAACTGGTTGCTCTTCATCCCGATCGTGGTGCCGCTGATCCCGGCGTTCTTCAACGCCGACGGCCCACGGCTGTTCGGCTTCCCGCGGTTCTACTGGCTCCAGTTGGCCTACATCGTGCTGGGCGTGGCCACCACGACGGTGGTCTACCAGCTCACCAAGAAGCGGGGTGACCGCTGATGTGGCGCGACCACCTCACCGAGATCATCATCTTCACGCTGCTCTTCCTGCTGGTCAGCGTGATGGGTTTCGTGGCCGCCCGGTGGCGGGCCCCACGCGACATGGCCCACCTCGACGAGTGGGGGCTGGGCGGGCGCAACTTCGGCGGCTGGATCACCTGGTTCCTGGTCGGCGGTGACCTCTACACCGCGTACACCTTCGTGGCGGTGCCGGCGCTGGTGTTCGGCGCGGGGGCGATGGGCTTCTTCGCGGTGCCGTACACCATCGTCATCTACCCGCTGGTCTTCCTGGTGCTCTGTCGACTCTGGTCGGTGTCGCACCGGCACGGCTTCGTCACGCCGGCCGACTTCGTCCGCAGCCGGTTCGACTCGCCGGTGCTGGCGCTGCTGGTCGCGATCACCGGCATCGTCGCCACGATGCCGTACATCGCGCTGCAGCTGGTCGGCATCGAGGCGGTGCTCAAGGCCATGGGCGTGACCGGGGAGAGCACGATCGCCCGGCACCTGCCGATCATCATCGCGTTCGCCATCCTGGCCGCGTACACGTACCAGTCCGGGCTGCGCGCGCCGGCGCTGATCGCCTTCGTCAAGGACACGCTGATCTACATCGTGATCCTGGTGGCGGTGCTGTACCTGCCGTACAAGCTGGGCGGCTGGGGCGAGATCTTCGACGCGGCGGACGCGAAGTTCGACGCCTCACCGAGCCCCGGCGACGGGGTCCTGCTCAACGCCAACAACCAGCTCCAGTACGTCACGCTGGCGTTCGGCTCGGCGCTGGCGCTGTTCCTCTACCCGCACAGCATCACCGGCGTGCTGGCCAGCCGGAACCGCGACGTGATCAAGCGGAACATGTCCGCGCTGCCGGCGTACAGCCTGCTGCTCGGGCTGATCGCGCTGCTCGGCTACATGGCCATCGCGGCCGAGGTGAAGCCGCTGCCGGGGGCGAGCGAGGGGACGGTGGACAACAACACCATCGTGCCGCTCCTCTTCGACCAGCAGTTCCCGAGCTGGTTCACCGGCGTCGCGTACGCGGCCATCGGGATCGGCGCGCTGGTGCCGGCGGCGATCATGTCGATCGCGGCGGCGAACCTGTTCACCCGCAACATCTACAAGGAGTACCTGCGGCGCGACGCCACCCCGGCGCAGGAGGCGAACGTCTCCAAGATCACCTCGCTGGTGGTCAAGATCGGCGCGGTGGCCTGCATCGTCTTCCTCGACCCGCAGTTCTCCATCGACCTCCAGCTGATCGGCGGCGTGATCATCCTGCAGACGCTGCCGGCGGTGGCGCTCGGCCTCTACACCCGCTGGTTCCACCGGGGTGCGCTGATCGCCGGCTGGGTGGCCGGCATGGGGCTCGGGATGTGGATGCTCTACCAGATCTCCAGCCCGACCCGGAAGCACTTCGCCGGCTCGGCGTTCCCACTGGAGAAGTTCGGCTTCGACACCCCGAAGACGATCTACGTGGGCATCGTGGCCGTCCTGGTCAACCTGCTGGTGGCGGCGATCCTGACGCTGATCCTGCGGGCGGTGAAGGTACGCGAGGGCGTCGACGGCACCACGTCGGACGACTACTTCGCCGACGAGGGTGACCCGCGGGTGACGCCCGGCGACCGCCAGGACGCCGACGCGGCTCCGGAGCCGGTCGCCTGAGCCCGCCCCGGCCCCCGGCTGCGCGACGCCCGGGGGCCGGGAGCGGCGGGTTCCTCCCCAGTCAGCTGAGCGCGCGGTAGAGCAGGTAGAGCCCGATCACCGTGCCGAAGCTGACGATCAGCGTCTTGAGCACCACCGACGGCAGCCGGCGGACCAGCCGGGCGCCGGCGTACCCGCCGACCAGCGTGGCTGGCGCGACCAGCGCCACCGCCGCCCAGTTCACCGGGCCGAAGAGCGCGAAGACCACCAGCGTGGTCACCCCGACCAGGGCGGAGAGCAGGTTCTTGATGGCGCTCACCCGGGCCAGCGTGGCGTCCAGCACCAGCGCCAGGCCGGCGACCAGCATCACCCCGAGCGCCGCGCCGAAGTAGCCGCCGTAGACCGCGCCGACCGCGACCATTGCCTGCACCGCGACCGTACGGCGGCGCGGCGACAGGTCGCGCGGATGCCCGACCAGCCGGCGCAGCGGGTCCTGGAAGGCCAGCACAGCGGTCGCGCCGAGCACCAGGAACGGTACGACCAGCTCGAACGCCCGCGCCGGGGTGGCCAGCAGCAGCAGCGCCCCGGCGATGGTGCCGACGATGGTGGTGGGCACCAGGGTGGCCAGCGCCCGCCCGGGTGGCAGGTCCACCCGACTGCCCGCCACGCTGGCCACGTAGCCGGGGAAGACGGCCACCGAGTTGCTGACGTTGGCCGGCACGGGCGGCAACCCGACCGCGATCATCGCGGGGAAGGTGATGAGCGAGCCCCCACCGGCCACCGCGTTGACCGTGCCCGCGGCGAGACCGGCGACGAGCAGCAGGGCGGCGTCGGCGAGATCCATGATCCCCAGAGGCTAGTACGGGCTCAGGCCGACCGCCGGGGGCGGTGCCGCCGCGCCTCTCAACCTTCCGGCCCGGTGCCGCGTCGTACCGGTTGAGACGGACCCAGGGAGAGGAAGCGGACCATGACCGGTCACGACCAGGGGGCGGCGCGTGGCTGACGCCGACTTCCGGGAGTTCGTCGAGGCGCGCTACGGCGACCTGCTGCGGACCGCGTACCTGCTGACCGGCAGCAGGGACGCCGCACAGGACCTGGTGCACGACGCGCTGCTGAAGGTGATGCGGCACTGGCGCACGGTCGACGAGCCGATGGCGTACGTCCGTCGGGCGATGGTCAACGAACGCACCAGCCGTTGGCGGCGGATCGGCCTGCGGGAGCTGCTCACCTCGGTCGTGCCCGATCGGGCCGGGCCGGATTCCACGGACGCCGTCGTCGTCCGGGACGAACTGCTGGTCGCGCTGGACCGGTTGCCCGCCCGGATGCGGGCGGTGCTGGTGCTGCGCTACTGGGAGGACCTCTCCGAGGCCGACGTGGCGGCGGCGATGGGCTGTTCGGTGGGGACGGTGAAGAGCCAGGCGGCGCGGGGGCTGACCCGGCTCCGCGGGGTGCTGCACCCGCCGGCCGGCCGTCCGGCGGTTCCCGGCGACCTGATGGGGGAGCGGGCATGAGCGTGGACGAACTTCGTACCGGGCTGGCCCGGATCGCCGCGACGGTGGTGCCGGACGAGGACGCGTACGGCCGCTTGATGCGGCACGCCCGACGGCGCCGGCGGCGTCGCCTCGCGGGGCTGTGGGCGACGGCGGCAGCGGTCCTCGCCGCCGCGCTGGCCGGCCCGGCGGCCTTCAGCGCCGCGGGCCTGGACGGCCGCCCCGACGACGGTTCGCGGGTCCTGCCCGGCTTCCCGGTCGACTCGGAGTGGACCTGGCGCCTGATCAACTCGCCCACCCGGGGAAGCCTCGCCGGCGACCGGGCCTTCCTCAGCGAGCTGACCCGCCGCGCCGATCGGGACGGCGACCGGCTGTTCATGAGCGCCGAGTTGTCGACGGTGAACGTGCTCTGGGCCGACGACACGGCGGGCTTCCGCACCGTCGTGCTGGCCTACCACTCCGACACCCATGCCGCGCTGGCCACCCTGGAGGCCGAGGTCGGAGCGTCACCGCGGGACCTGCTCCGGGGCAACAGCCGGGCGAACCTGGAGCCGGCCGCTTTCACCGTGCTGGAAACCAGCTACGGCACCGAGCAGAACTGGCTGCTCGGGTTGGCGCCGTCCGGGTGCACCGTGTCCCACGCCCGCTCGGCTCAGTTGTGGAGCGGCGTGCAGCGGCGCTGGCAGACCGCGCCCGGTGGCGACCACCTGCTGGTCGAGCCGGTCCTGGCCCGCGGTTGGTGGCGGGTCGAGTGCGACGGCCAACTCCGCCAGGCCGGTCCCATCGCCATCCAGCACGGCACCGTGGAAACCCGATGGGCGGGGAAGGACGACCCGCTGGACGGGCGGCCGAACCCCTCGCCGACGGCCGACTGGCGGGCGGCGCGGGGCGCGGACACCGCGTACCGGCGGCTGGTGGACGGCAGCGGCCTGGTGGGCGGCGTCATCCCGCCCGAGGTGCGCTGGGTGGGCCGGCTCGACTCCCGGGACGCTGTCCTGGTCGGCCCGCCCGGCGACGGCCCGCTGGTCCTACAGCTCGGCTCCGGGGAACACGGGCGGCTCGCGCTGGCCGGCCCCGGCGAGACCCGGCCCGACGACCCGAGGATCGGAGGGCTCGACCCGGACCTTGCGCTGGTGGCCACCGGGACCAGCGTCGCGTACGACCTGGCCGCGGTTCGCGTGCCGGCGCTGGTCGACGGCCATGCCGCCCTCACCGACCGGCTGCTGGTGGTGCCGCGCCCGCAGGCCGTGCGGGTCGAGGCCGTCGCGGACGGCCAGGTCCGTGCCACGGCCGAGGTACGCGCCGGCGCGGCGCTGCTGACCCTGCCGCTCGGCGCGCAGGTGACCCTGCGGGCGGTGGACGGCGACGGGAAGGTGGTGGGCTCCGGGACGCTGCGGGAGCCGGCGAACGGTGAGCGGCTCTTCAACGAGTCGCTGGTGTGGAACTGGTGAGCCGCTCACGACGTCGATCACCGGGGCCGGCGGTCGACACGGGGCGATCCGCCGGCCGCCGGATATTCCCGCTGCCGCCTCACCTTCGGCGGCGCGGCTCGCGACCGGCGCCACCCCGCCCGGGGCGGAAATGGGTGCCGCCGCCGCGTCGTTAGGATGAGTGCGCGACGGACGAGTCGACCGGGCGGTCGCGTCGGCGGGCTCCGGCCCGCCGCCGAGGAACGTCCGGACTCCACAGGGCAGGGTGGTTGCTAACGGCAACCCGGGGTGACCCGCGGGACAGTGCCACAGAAAACAGACCGCCGGCCCCATCGGGGACGGTAAGGGTGAAACGGTGGGGTAAGAGCCCACCAGCACCCCGGGTGACCGGGGTGGCTCGGTAAACCCCACCCGGAGCAAGGCCAAGAAAGGGTCGTCGCCCGCAGGATGACGATCCGCGCAGACGCTTGAGGGCGGCCCGCCCGATGTCTGCGGGTAGGCCGCTGGAGCCTGCCGGCGACGGTAGGCCGAGATGGATGGCCGCCGCCGACCCGCGCCTCCGGGCGCGCGTCGGTCACAGAATCCGGCGTACAGGTCGACTCGTCCGTCGCCCACCAGGTCAGCCGCCTCGATCGAGGTTGCGACCTGGCTCTATGTTCTGTCATCTATGGGCATCGCTGGTCACTCTTGTTGTCGTATGACGCCCTGGCGACGCCCTGACGCCCCATCCCCTTGCGGCTTAGCACGGCGAGCTTGCTCCGCCGCTCACATGAACGGCGCGAATGCGGGAAGAAGCTGTTCTCCGTAGTGAGCGGATCGGGTCGAGGAGGGCAGTTTCAAGGCGGTGTGCCGAGGCCACCATGCTCCGGACGCCGTGGAACGACGGGAACTGCCTGCAGGTGGGAGGAGCTAGGCGACGCGCACGAGGACGTTTCGTCCTGACTCGCCGGTGAATAGACGCGACCGTACTCAATGACCTTTGTCCGGCGCGACGCCTTCTGACCATTTTCCGGCCACACCCTGGCGCGACGGCTCCGGCGATGGGGAGGAGAAATCCCGAGGTCAAAGGGCGAACAGGCGTGGGCTGGTGCGGGAGGGGGTCCGGTGACGGGGAAGGCGCAGGCGGTCGACGCGGCGGCCAGGCCCGTACGAACCGCCGCCTGGTCATGGTGGGCCGATGTGATCGCCTCGGCCGGCGTGGTCAGCGTGCTGATCGTCGTCGCGCTCTGGGTGCGGGGCGGCGGCGTGCAGGATCTTCGTGGCTGGGCGGCGGGCCTGACGTCGCTCGGTCGGTTGACCGGGCTCGTAGCAGCCGACCTGCTGCTCATCCAGGTGCTGCTGATGGCGCGCGTGCCGTGGATCGAGCGCACCTACGGTCAGGACAGGCTCGCCCGTTGGCATCGCGTCGTCGGGTTCGCGTCGTTCGATCTGCTGCTCGCGCACATCGTGCTGATCACGGTCGGATATGCCGCGACGGATGGGGTTTCTGTGACAGGCGAGGCGTGGACCCTCGTCACGACGTACCCGGGAATGCTGCTGGCGGTCGCCGGGGCGGCCGCCCTGACGATGGTCGTGCTCACCTCCCTGCGGGCCGCGCGGCGGCGGCTGCGCTACGAGGCGTGGCACCTGCTGCACCTGTACGCCTACCTCGGTGTCGGCCTGGCGCTGCCGCATCAGCTCTGGACCGGGGCCGACTTCACCAGCTCCCGGGCCGCGACGCTGTACTGGTGGGCCGCGTACGCCGCGTGCGCTGGAGCGGTTGTCGCCTTCAGGCTCGGGCTGCCGGCCTGGCGGACGCTGCGGCACCGGCTCACAGTCGCCGCAGTCGTCCCGGAGGCACCGGGCGTTCACTCGATTTACCTGCGCGGGCGCCATCTGGACCGGTTGCCGGCACGCGCCGGGCAGTTCTTCCAGTGGCGCTTCCTCAGCGGCCCGGGTTGGAGTCGCGGCCATCCGTATTCGTTGTCCGCGGTGCCGCGTGAGGACATGCTGCGGATCACGGTGCGATCCCGCGGTGAGGGCAGCGAGAAGGTATCAGAGTTACGGCCGGGCACTCGTGTGCTGATTGAGGGGCCGTACGGGCGGCTGACCGCCTCCCGGCGCACGGCTCCGCGGGTAACCATGATCGCGTCCGGGATCGGAATTACCCCGCTGCGGACGTTGTTGGAAGAGTTACCGTACGCGCCGGGCGAGGCGACGCTGCTGTACCGCGCGCGCTCGGCGGATGACCTGGTGTTTCGCCAGGAACTGGAGCGCCTCGCGGCCGTCCGTGGCCTGCGCGTGGAGTACCTGTTGGGGCCGCGCGGGCGGGAGGGCTCGTGGTTGCCGGCCGGATTCGGCGACGACGCGAAAGCCTTACGTGAGCTTGCCCCGGACATCGCGCAGCACGACGTGTTCGTCTGCGGACCGGATGAGTGGATGCAAGCGGTGGTACGGGCGGCGCGGCAGGCAGGCGTGCCGGCGGAGCGCATTCACCTCGAACGCTTCACCTGGTAACTCCGAGCCACCCCCCATCGTCATGGCGCTCACAATCCGACCTCCAGAGGAGGACGACATGCGCAAGATCACGATGTGGTTTCTCGCCACGATCGCCGTGGTGGTACTTCTCTTCAGCTACCGGACTTCAACCGGACCCAACAGCTCGCCTTCGGGCGAGACCGTTGGCGGCGCAAGCGCGCCGGGTGTGGTGACCGGCACCGGTGCGCCGGCGGACCCTGGGACGTCACGGGGCACAGCACGGTCCGGTTCCACCACCGTTACCGACGGCCCAGTCGTGCAGACGAAGCGGGGGCGCGTCCAGGTGCAGGCCCACATCAGCGGCGGCCGCATCACCGACATCACGCCGCTGAAGGTGCCCAACACCAACAACCGGGATCGCGAAATCAACAAGTACGCGGTGCCGCAGCTGCGCGCGGAGGCCCTCGCCGCGCAGAGCGCGCAGATCGACGCGGTGTCCGGGGCGACGGCCACGAGCGAGGGCTACACGGAGTCGCTTCAGGCCGCGCTGGACGCCGCTCAGTTCAAGGCCAAGCCGTGACCAGGCAGGCGTTCGTCGAGCAGATCATGGGTCTGCCCGTCAGCGTGCATGTGCGCGGTCCCGGTGCCGACTCCCCGGCGGCGGCGGACGCCGTCGCCGGGGTCTTCGCCGAACTGCGCGCCATGGACGCCGTCTTCAGCCCGTACCGCCCGGACAGCCGGCTCAGCGCGCGCTGAACCGGGGAGAGCCGGTACATGATCCGCTGGTCGACGCGGTGATCGACCTGTGCGAGCAGGCGCGGCAGCGTACCGGTGGCTACTTCAACGCGTACCTTCCCGAACCCGGCAGTGACACCCGCTTCGATCCCTCCGGCCTCGTCAAGGGCTGGGCCGTCGAGCGCGCCGCGGAGCACCTCGAGGGGTACGAGTTCTACCTGAACGCGGGTGGGGACATGACGGTACGCGGATCCTGGCGGGTGGGCGTTGAGGATCCGGCACAGCCCGACCAGCTCCTCACCGCCATCGAGGTCGTCGACGGAGCCGTCGCGACCTCGGGCAGTGCACACCGCGGAGCGCACATCGTAGATCCGCACACCGGCGCCCCCGCCCGGGGCCTGCGCTCCGTCACCGTCATCGGCCCGTCCCTGACCTGGGCGGACGTGTACGCCACGGCGGCGGCCGCGCAGGGGCCTGAGGCGGTGACCTGGCTGGCCACGCTGCCCGGGTACGAGGCCCTGCTCGTCGGCGACGACGGTGCCCTACTAGCCACGCCCCACTGGCCACTACCGGCGTAGCGCGGTGGCCGAGCTCGACCTGCACCTCGACGCCTGACGGTGGAGACACGAAAGAGGTCAGGCCCGGCCGGTCAACGCGGGCCACCACCGTCACCGTTGCGGCTCGTGGCCGTCCGCCGTCCGGGTCGGGTGTCGACTACTTCGGCTGTGCGATCTGGATCAGGTTGCCGCAGGTGTCGTCGAAGACAGCGGTGATCACCGCACCCATGTCGGCGGGCTCCTGCGTGAACACCACCCCGAGCTGCTTCAGCCTCTTGTACTCGGCGTCGATGTCGTCCACAGCGAACTGCGTGAGGGGGATGCCGTCGCTGACCAGGGCCTCCTTGAACGCCTTGGCGGCCGGGTGCGCGTCGGGCTCCAGCAGCAGTTCGACCCCGTCCGGCTGGTCCGGCGAGACGACGGTCAACCAGCGGTACTCGCCCACCGGCACGTCGGTCTTCTTCACGAAGCCCAGCACCTCGGTGTAGAAGCGCAGCGCGTTGGCCTGATCGTCGACGTACACGCTGGTCAGGTGGATCTTCATGTCGTCTCCTCTGGGGATTCGGGCCGCAGCCATCGCTCGGCGATGGAGTGCAACGGCCGGACATCGATGTGGTGGAACTTGTAGCGACCCTGCCGACGCGTGACGATCAGGCCGGCGGCCTCCAGAACGTCAAGGTGCTGGGAGATCGCCTGGCGCGACGACGTGACCTGGTGCTTGGTGGCCAGCCGGCCACAGATCTCGAAGAGGGTCTGGCCGTCACGGTCGGTCAGCTCGTCGAGGATCTGCCGGCGCGTGGGATCGGCCAGCGCCTGGTACAGGTCACCCATGCGGACCACTATAGGCAAGTGGCTACTTGCCTATCAAGCCGGACGCGAGGCCGGAGCCACCGGGGACCACCCACGGACAGCCGCCGTTCGCCGATTGATCTCTGACGCTCTGCTCGCCGTCACCCGTGGGCGAGTGGGCTACCGACCGCCAGGCGTGGAACGCCCAGCTGAGGTCGGCGGCGTCCGAGCCGGTGAAGACGGTCTCCAGGCAACCGCCGTCGGAGAAGTTGTAGCCGTGGAGGGTGTACCTGACCTCGCCGGTGTGGCGGTAGAGCCAGGCAGCGCGGTGCCCGACCCCGTTGCCACCGGCCTCGCCCACCTTGCCCACCGGGTCTGGTGGCAGTTCCGCGTCGAGCCAGGCGAGTACGTCGACCGAGGTGGCGCAGCGCCACTGGTACCCCCGGTCGACGCGCACGGTCCGGCCCGGCGCGCGCCACGACGTGACACCGTCTGCGCCGCGCCCGCGCTGCCACTGGCCGGGCAGCTCGATCGACCAACCGTCGCCCAGCGACCTTCGCATCCGTGCAGTGTGGCTGCCGGGCGGCAGCTCGGTCCACCTCTGATCGGCGGGGTTCTGATGATCGGCGGCGTTGCTGACCGACAGGCGCGGTGCCGCGCGCATGTGCCGCACGCCATACCTAGCCATCTTATGTAGTTTCCTAAAGGGGTTAGGCTTATTCCTATGCAACCTCTCAGCGAGTCCGCCATCCGCGCCTCCTTCGTCAACTGCACGAAGGGCGAGGCGAAGCGCCTGGCCGTGCCGAAGGATCTGGCCGAGCGCCCCTGGGACGACCTCGACTTCCTCGGCTGGCGGGACGGGTCCGCGGCGGAGCGGGCCTACCTGGTCGCCGACTCCGGTGCCGGGCTGGTCGGGGTGGCGCTGCGGGTGGCGCCGCAGACCGGACGGGTGCGGCGCAGCATGTGCTCGTTCTGCCTGACCACCCACACCGGAGACGGCGTCTCGCTGATGACCGCGCGCAAGGCCGGGAAGGACGGGCGGCAGGGGAACTCCGTGGGCGCGTACATCTGCACCGACCTGGCCTGCTCGCTCTACCTGCGGGGGAAGAGGAACGCCGGGCGGCGGATCGACGAGTCGATCACGCTGGCCGAGAAGGTCGAGCGCACCCGGGCCAGCGTCACCGCCTTCCTGCACAAGGTGGTCGAGTGAGCCGTCCAGGCCGGCCGGACGGGGACGGACAGGTCCGGGCCGAGGCACTACGCTTGCGTCGCATGCATCGCAGCCGGGTCTACGCCCTCCTCATCGACACCCCCGAAGCCGAGGCCGCCCAGGCGACCGCGTTCTGGTCCGCCGCGCTCGGCGTCCGCAGTGAGGTCGACCCCCAGTACCCGCAGTTCATCGGCCTGCACGACGCGCTGCCCGGGATCGTCACCGCTGTGCAGTCGGTCGACGACGCGCCCCGCTTCCACCTCGACTTCGAGACCGACGACGTCGAGGCCGAGACGGCGCGGCTGATCGCCCTCGGCGCCACCGAGGTGACGCGGTGGCAGGAGTGCCGGGTGCTGCGGGTGCCGGGCGGGCACCTGGTCTGCGTTCTGCCCGTGGAGAGCCCGCCGGAGGTCTTCGACGCCCAGGCCAAGACCTGGCCCTGACCTCGCCCGGCGGCTACCCCTGCCTGGCTCGCTGCCGAGCGGCCTCGTACAGCACGACGGTTCCGGCTGCCGCTGCGTTCAGCGAACTGGCGGCACCGACGATGGGGATGCGGACCGTCCGGTCACTCGCCTCCTGCCAGCCGGCGCTGAGTCCGTGTGTCTCGTTGCCTACGACAAGGAGTGTGGGGCACGTCAGGTCGTGCTCGGCGACATCCACCTCGCCGTGCTCGTCGGTGCCGATGATCTGAACCCGCGGCAGGCCGGGCGCACGCACCGCGGCTATCCAATCGAGAACCTCCCGATGGCTGGCGACCCGTACCACGGGGAGGGCGAACAAGGATCCCGTGCTGGCCCGGACCGCCTTCGGGTCGTACGGGTCAGCCGCGTGACCGGTGATGATGACACCCGAGGCGCCGAAGGCGTCCGCGGAACGGATCAGCGTGCCGATGTTGCCCGGGGTCTTCGGGCGATCGAAGACCACGACGAGCATCTTCGGGCCGACCGGAATGCGATCCAGGCTGTCCTCGGGCTGCGCCACCACGGCCAGCAGCTCGGGCGACTCTTCCTCCTTGCCGCCAAGTTCATGCATCAGCTCGGGTGCGAGAGCCACCCGAGTGGCCGAGGCCTGATCGAGGAGATCCCGACCCCACCGGGACAGAATCTGCCGGTCGGGATAGAGGAGAGCCCGAATCTCCCATCCGTGTTCCAGGGCCAGGGTGATCGGGCGCACCCCCTGCACCAGGAACTCCCGCAGACGCTGGCGCTTGTTCCGATTGGTCAGCAGCGCCTGCCACTGCTGGAAACTCGCGTTCCGGGCGGTGATCTTCAAGGTCTTCGCCACGGAGCCGATTCAACACCATCCGCCCGTCCATGGGCCGTTTCCCGTGGACGCTCCGGTCGGCACGGCCTCACTCAGCGATGCCGCTGATCTCGGCCAGCACGCGCCGCTGGAAGGCGCGGGCTTCGGGGCCGCTCGGTGCCGGGCCACCGGCGCGGGCCGCGATCGACCGTTCGATCAGGCCGGCCGGCCCGCCCGCGTCGGCCGCCCAGCCGTCGGCGAGCAGCCGGCGGCCGGCCTCGGCCTTCGACAACCACCGGCCGTGCCGGACCTTGGCCAGCGACCGGCAGGCGCCGAGCACCGCGTCCTCGGCACCGGGGGCCGGACCGTCGCCGGGCGGGGTGGGCAGGGCCAGCCACCAGCGCAGCGCGTCGACCAGCAGCCGGCGCAGGTCCGCCGGGGACAGGTCGGCGAACGCCTCGGCGGCCGGCGGCCCGAGCAGGGCCTGCCCGCACTCGTGCAGGATGCTGCGGTCCAGCCCGTACCAGAACCGGCCGTCGGACGCGGGCCGCTCGTCCGCGTCCCAGGTGACCCGGAAGTCCATCCGCGCCCCGGTGTTCAGCTCCACCTCGAAGCCGGGCTCCGGGGTACCGGAGCGGGCGGCCGCGGCGGTGTAGACGACCAGTTCCAGGCCGCGCGCCGGGCAGGGCAGCGCCTCGTGCCGCAGTCCGGCGACCAGCCGGCGCTTGCGGTCCGGGTCCAGCGGTCGCGCGCAGACCAGCGCCACGTCGACGTCGCTGCGGCCGGGCTGGTAGGCCCCCAGGCCGACCGAGCCGGCGGCGTACCCGCCCACCAGATCGTCGCCGAGCACGTCACGGGCCACCCCGACCAGGTCGGTCAGGTAGCGGCGCACCTCGCTGTCCACGCCACATTGTGGCCCGCCGGTTCGGCGGGGCCGCGCCGAGGGGCGGTCAGTCGTCGGTCCACGTGGTGCCCGGCGGCAGGTACCAGGCGGCGGACTTGTCGGCCAGGGCGTGCGCGACGACCGTACGGGCGTGCGCGTCCAGCGTCGGCAGCGCGTCCATCGGGAACCAGCGCACGGCCAGCGACTCGTCGTCGTTGACCCGGGCCGTGCCGCCCAGCAGCCGGCAGTGGAAGCCCAGGTTCAGGTACTCGCAGCGGTCGCCGTTGGGATAGCTGTGCGGGTGCGAGACGACGCTGCTCAGCCGCACCGGCTCGACGTCCAGGCCGGTCTCCTCGTACACCTCGCGGACCACCGCGGTGGCCGGCTGCTCGCCGGGCTCGACGAAGCCGCTGACCACCGACCAGCGCCCGTCGTCGGCGCGCTGGCCGAGCAGTAGTTCGCCGGCGGCGTTGCGGACCACCGCGCTGACGCTCGGCAGCCAGAGCAGGTCGTGGCCGACGTGCTTGCGCATCCGCAGGATGTAGTCCGGTACGCCCATCCGCCGACCCTAACCCCGGCGAACCGGCCGGTCGGTCGCCGCCGCCACGGCGCGGCCCGTGCCGGCTCCGCGCCCCGGGCGTACGCCGGCGAACTGGCCGGGCCTCGGCCGGCGCCTGTTTCCGCAGTTCCGGCCCACCCCGCGAGGTAGCACGTCTACTGTGGAGACGATCGGACATTTGCGGTGTTCCGGTGGCGGCCGGGCGATTCGCGGTGCACAGTGATCTCATGAGCGACAGCGGGAGTGGTGGGCACTACTACTGGTGCACCCGACACCACCGGGTCGAGACCGATGCCGACGTGTGCCCTGCCAAGCACGTTCTCGGACCGTACGCCTCAGCCGCCGACGCGGAGAACGCCCTGCAGCGGGTGCGGGAGCGTAACGAAGCGTGGGACGCCGAGGACGCCCGTTGGGCCGGGGAGGACAGATGAGCGGCGCGGGACGGCCCGCGTCGAGGTACCGCGTGCTCCGCGAGGGCGAGAGCACGTCCCCAAGGAGGGAACCGAGATGGCCGTAACACCGAAGGCCACCCGCCCGGCCGCGAAACGGACCACCGCGAAGAAGACCGCCGCGGCGGAGCGGAACACCGGCGCGAGCCGCACCACGCCCGCGCGCCGGGCCGCCTCGACGACGGCGGCCAAGAAGGCGACCACGGGCGCCGGCCGGGCACCGGCGAAGAAGACCGCCAAGACGACCCCCGCCCGCAAGGCCGGCGCCAAGGCCACCACCGCGGCGAAGAAGGCCGCCGCGAAGGCGCCGGCCAAGAAGGCGGCGACCCGGACCACCGGCCCCGCCAAGAAGACCGCGGCGGCGGCGAAGAAGGCGCCCGCCAAGACCTCGACCGCGGCCCGGAAGGTCAGCTCCACGGCGAAGAAGACCACCGCGGCCGCCAAGAAGACCACCACGGCCGCGAAGAAGACCACGACGGCCGCGGCGAAGAAGACCACCACGGCGGCGAAGGCTCCGGCGAAGAAGGCCACCACGGCGGCGAAGGCTCCGGCGAAGAAGGCCGCCGCCAAGAAGACTGCCGCCAAGAAGACGGCGCCGACCCGCCCGACCGGCACCGCCCGCAAGGCCGCGGCGAAGACCGCCCCGGCCCGCAAGGCGCCCGCGAAGAAGGCGACGGCGACCTCCTCGACCACGGCCCGCAAGGCGGCCACGGCCAAGAAGGCGCCGGCGAAGCGGACCACGGCGGCCAAGGCGCCGGCGAAGAAGGCCAGCACGCGTACGGGGGTGGCCCGCGGCACCCGGACCACGGCCCGGAAGGCCACCGGCTGACCTGCCGCCCCGGTCGGCGCCGACCGACCGGCTCGCTCCGACCGGCCCGCGCCGGGGGAGCGGATCATCCGCCGCGCTGTCAGGATGGACTCCGTGGTCATCCGACGCGTACTCGCGCCCCGCATCGACTTCGGCGCGCTGCGCCGCGAGCTGGGACTCCCCGAGGAGTTCCCGGTCGCGGCGCAGCGCGAGGCGGACGCCGCGGCGGCCGGGCCACCCCGCCCGAGCGTCGACCGCACCGACGTGCCGTTCGTGACCCTGGACCCGGCCGAGTCGCGCGACCTGGACCAGGCGATGTGCCTCACCCGCCGGCCCGGCGGCGGCTACCGGGTGCGGTACGCGATCGCCGACGTGGCCGCGCACGTCCGCCCCGGCGGCGCGCTGGAGGAGGAGACCTGGCGGCGGGGGCAGACCGTCTATCTGCCCGACGGCAACGTGCCGCTGCACCCGGAGACGCTCAGCGAGGGCGCGGCGAGCCTGCTGCCGGACGTCGACCGGGCCGCCGTGGTGTGGACGATCGACCTGGACGCCGACGGCGGCACGGTCGCCGTCCACCTGGAACGGGCGCTGGTGCGCAGCCGGGCCAAGCTCGACTACGCCGGCGTCCAGGCCGACGCCGACGCCGGGCGGCTGCCCGACCCGATCGCCCTGCTGCCCGAGCTCGGCGCGCTGCTCACCGCCCGCGGGCTGCGCCGGGGCGCGATCAACCTGCCGCTGCCCGAGCAGGACGTGGAGGCCGACGGCGACGGTTGGCGGTTGGTGCTGCGCGGCCCGGTGCCGATGGAGGAGCACAACGCCCAGATCTCGCTACTGACCGGGATGGCCGCCGCCAACATCATGCTGGCCGGCGGGGTCGGCCTGCTCCGCACGATGCCGGCGCCGAAGCCCGACGCGGTGCAGCGGCTGCGGGCCGCCGCCGCCCCGCTGGGCGTGCACTGGCCGGACGGCGCCGGCCCCGGTGAGGTGCTCGCCGGGCTGGACGCCGGGCAACCCCGGGCGGCCGCCTTCGTCGACCAGGCCGCCGAGCTGATGCGCGGCGCCGCGTACACCGCGTTCGACGGCGAGGTCCCCGAGCAGCCGCGGCACGGCGGGGTCGCGGCCGCGTACGCCCACGTCACGGCGCCGCTGCGGCGGCTGGCCGACCGGTACGCCACGGAGGTCTGCCTGGCGTTGCACGGCGGCCGGCCGGTGCCGGACTGGGTGCGCGCGGCGCTGCCCCGGCTGCCCGAGGCGATGGCCATGACCGACCGGACCGCCTCGGCGGCCACCCGGGGCGCCATCGAGCTGGCCGAGGCGGTGCTGCTGGCGCACCGGGTGGGGGAGACCTTCGACGCCGCGGTGCTGGACGTCGACGCGCCGCCGAACGGCCGCGCCCGGCCCGGCCGGCCGCCGGGCGGCACGGTGGCGCTGGACGACCCGCCGGTGCGGGCCCGCTGCCTCGGCGAGCTGCCGCTCGGCGAGCGGATCCGGGTCCGGCTGGTCACCGCCGACCCGACCGCGCGCTCGGTGGTCTTCGAACGCGCCTGACCGGGCTACCCCGACGCGCCGCGCGCTGCCCGTCGAGGACGGTCCACCCGGACCGCCGGGGCGGTCCGCCAGTCTCAATCCGATGGGGTCAGCGGGGTTTGTCACAGCGCCGGACGGTGCTGCCGGGACACCGGGTTTGCGAGGATGACCGCATGGCATACGACGCGAGCGCACTGCCCGACGTGTCCGGGCTGACCGTCGGCATCATCGGCGGGACCGGCGACCAGGGGCGGGGTCTCGCCTACCGGTTCGCCCGGGCCGGCCAGCGGGTGCTGATCGGCTCCCGGTCGGCCGAGCGGGCCGCGCGGTCCGCCGAGGAGATCGCCGCCCTGCCCGGCGTACCGGGCGGGACGAGCGTCACCGGGGCCGGCAACGACGAGGTGGCCCGGGGCAGCGACATCGTCATCATCGCGGTGCCGTGGGACGGGCATGCGGCCACCGTCGCCGCGCTCGCCGAGCCGCTCGCCGGCAAGATCGTCGTCGACTGCGTCAACCCGCTCGGCTTCGACAAGCAGGGCCCGTACGCGCTGCCGGTGCCCGAGGGCAGCGCCGTCCAGCAGGCCGCCGGCCTGCTCCCCGACTCCCGGGTCTGCGCGGCGTTCAACCACGTCAGCGCCCCGCTGCTGGCCGACCCGGAGATCGACCGGATCGACCTGGACGTGCTGATCTGCACCGAGGACCGGGAGGTGGCCGCGGTGGTCGCGGCGCTCGCCGCGCGGATCCCCGGCATGCGCGGCATCTACGCCGGCCGGCTGCGCAACGCCCACCAGATCGAGGCGTTCACCGCCAACCTGATCGCCATCAACAAGCGCTACAAGGCGCATGCCGGCATCCGCGTCACCGACCTCTGACGACGAACCCGGTGATCCACTGACGCTGGGCAGGGCGGATCAGCCGCTCCGCGCCTGCCCAGCAGCAGACGATCCTGCCGTTGTCCCCGGCGGGACGTGCGCGACCCGCCGGGGGACAGCGGGTCAGAAGGTGTGTTCGGGGGCGGGGAAGTCGCCGCCGCGTACCTCGTCGGCGAAGCGGCGGGTGGCGTCGGCGAGGGTGCCGGCCAGGTCGGCGTAGCGCTTCACGAAGCGCGGCGCCTTGCCGGCGCGCAGCCCGGCCATGTCCTGCCACACCAGCACCTGGGCGTCGGTGTCCGGGCCGGCGCCGATGCCCACGGTCGGGATCCGCAGCTCGTGCGTGATCCGCTTGGCGACCTCGCCGGGCACCATCTCCAGCACCACCGCGAACGCGCCCGCCTCGGCCACCGCGTGGGCGTCGGCGATCACCTCGTCGGCGGCGTCGCCGCGGCCCTGCACCCGGTAGCCGCCGAGGGCGTGCTCGCTCTGCGGGGTGAAGCCGATGTGCGCCATCACCGGGATGCCGGCACCGGTGATCGCCGCGATCTGCGCCGCGCAGCGCCGACCGCCCTCCAGCTTCACCGCGTGGCAGCCACCCTCCTTCATGAACCGCACAGCGGTGCGCAGCGCCTGCGTCGGGCCCTCCTCGTACGAGCCGAAGGGCAGGTCACCGACGACCAGCGTGTGCCGGGTGGCCCGGACCACCGCGCGGACCAGCGGCAGCAGCTCCTCGGCGGTCACCGGGACGGTCGTCTCGTAGCCGAACACGTTGTTCGCCGCCGAGTCGCCGACCAGCAGCACCGGGACGCCGGCCTGGTCGAAGATCGACGCGGTGTACTGGTCGTACGAGGTGAGCATCGGCCACCGCTCGCCGCGCTCCTTGGCGGCGATCAGGTCGCGGGTGCGGATCCGGCGGGTGGCCGGGCCGCCGTAGAGGGCGGTCACCTCGGTCGGGGTGGACTCCACCATGACTCTCTCCTTCCTCGAGGCCGCGTGCGCGGTCCCCGGGTTCCGCCGCGATCGTCGCACCGGACGGCCCGCCGGCGGCAGGGCGCAGTGGAGGATTTCACTCCCGGACCGGACCCCGGCCCGACCGGCTCAGCCCTTCTCCCGCCACCGGTTGGTGATCGGCAGCCGCCGGTCCCGGCCGAACGCCTTCATCGAGATCTTCGTGCCCGGCGCGGACTGCCGCCGCTTGTACTCGGCGGTATCCACCATCCGCAGCACCTTGTCGACCACCGCCGGATCGTGGCCGGACTCGACCAGCCCGTCCCGGCCCAGGTCGCCGTCGACGTAACCGATCAGGATCGGGTCGAGCACGTCGTAGTCGGGCAGGGTGTCGCTGTCCAGCTGGCCCGGGCTCAGCTCGGCGCTCGGCGGCTTGCCGATCGAGTTCTCCGGGATCGGCGGGGTCTCGCCCCGGCGGGCCGCGTCGGCGTTGCGCCACTTCGCCAGCCGCCAGATCAGCGTCTTCCAGACGTCCTTGACCGGGTTGAAGCCACCCACCGAGTCGCCGTAGAGGGTGGAGTAGCCGACCGCCAGCTCGCTCTTGTTGCCGGTGGTCAGCACCAGGTGGCCCTCCTGGTTCGACAGCGCCATCAGGATCACCCCGCGCACCCGGGCCTGGAGGTTCTCCACCGTCACCCCGGACAGCGACATGTTGGCCAGGAAGGTGTCCACCATCGGCTGGATCGGCTCGGTCCGGTAGTCCAGCCCGGTGCGCTTGGCCAGCTCCGCCGCGTCCTCCCGGCTGTGCTCGGAGGAGTGCTGGCTGGGCAGCGACACCCCGACCACCCGGTCGGGGCCGAGGGCGTCCACGGCCAGCGCGGCCACCACCGCCGAGTCGATGCCGCCGGAGAGGCCGAGCACCACCGAGGGGAACCGGTTCTTGTTGACGTAGTCGCGCAGGCCGAGCACCAGCGCGTGCCACACCTCGGCCTCGTCGGCCACCGGCGCGATCAGCCCGCCGGTCACCGCCGGCCCGGTCGGCGCCGGCGGCAGCTCGCCCACCGCGGCGCGTACCACCCGCAGCCCGTCGGCCAGTTCGGCGTCCGCGCCGGCCGGCTCGGCGGCGGCGGGCAGCGCCAGGTCGTGCACCAGCAGGTGCTCGACGAACTGCGGGGCTCGGGCGAGCAGCTCGCCGTCCGCGCCGACCACCATCGAGTCGCCCTCGAAGACCAGCTCGTCCTGGCCGCCGATCATGTTGACGTACGCGATGGCCGCGCCCGCCTCGGCGGCCCGGCGGCGGACCAGCGGCAGCCGGATGTCGTCCTTGTTCAACTCGTACGGCGAGCCGTTGATGTTGACGACCAGGCCGACGCCGGCCTGCCGGGCGGCGGCGAACGGGCCGCCGGCCTGCCACAGGTCCTCGCAGATGGTCAGCGCCACGTCCACCCCGCCGACCCGGACCACTGTCAGCATGTCGCCCGGCAGGAAGTAGCGGTCCTCGTCGAACACCCCGTAGTTGGGCAGGTGGTGCTTGAAGTAGGTGGCGACGACCTCGCCCCGGTGCAGCAGCGCGGCGGCGTTGCGGGCGCCCCGCCCCGGTTCCGCGTCCCCGGCGACCTGCGGCGGGCCGTCGGCGTCCAGATAGCCGACCACCACCGCGAGATCGCCCAGCCCGTCCGCGGCCAGGTCGGCGGCGAGCCGGCGCAGGGCCGCCTGCGAGGCCGCCACGAACGACCGCCGGAAGACCAGGTCCTCGACCGGGTAGCCGGTGAGCGCCATCTCCGGGAACGCGACGAGCTGGGCGCCGGCGTCGGCGGCCTGGCGCGTCCAGTCGCGGACCAGGGCGGCGTTGCCGGCGAGGTCGCCGACGGTCGGGTTGACCTGGCACAGGGCGAGACGCAGGGTGGGCATGCCCTCATCTTGCCCCAGCGGTCGGGGCCCGACACGGCGGGCGGCGCGAGACGGCGACCACCCCCGCGGCGCCGCGGGTGCCCCTGGCCGGCACGGGCGGTCCGCGCGGCGGGACACGGCGGGACGCCCGGCGGGAGGTTCGCGTAACGTCGGCGTAACGAGGCCGGTGGAGACTGGTCGGTCAGGCCGGGCCGGGGCCCATCCGGTGGTCGACGAGGTGTCGCGAGGAGTGGAAGTGGACCGTCAGCAGGAGTTCGTCCTCCGTACGCTGGAAGAGCGGGACATCCGGTTCGTCCGGCTCTGGTTCACCGACGTGCTCGGCACCCTGAAGAGCGTGTCGGTGGCGCCCGCCGAGCTGGAGGCGGCGTTCGAGGAGGGCATCGGGTTCGACGGCTCGGCGATCGAGGGCTTCGCCCGGGTCTTCGAGTCCGACATGGTCGCCATGCCCGACCCGACCACCTTCCAGGTCTTCCCGTTCGAGGGCGGGGTCAGCGGCGAGAGCGCCCGGATGTTCTGCGACATCCTGCTCCCCGACGGCGGGCCGTCCTGGGCCGACCCGCGGCACGTGCTGCGCCGGGCGCTGTCCAAGGCCGCGGAGAAGGGCTTCACCTTCTACACCCACCCCGAGATCGAGTTCTTCCTGCTGGAGAATGGCCCGCTGGACGGGTCGGTGCCCACGCCGGTGGACACCGGCGGCTACTTCGAGCACACCACCCACGCGGTGGCCCGCGACTTCCGCCGCCAGGCGGTGCTGGCGCTGGAGCGGATCGGCATCTCGGTGGAGTTCAGCCACCACGAGGTGGCCCCCGGCCAGCAGGAGATCGACCTGCGCTACGCCGACGCGCTCACCACCGCCGACAACATCATGACCTTCCGGCACGTGGTGAAGGAGGTGGCGCTCTCCACCGGCGTGCAGGCCACCTTCATGCCGAAGCCGTTCACCGACCAGCCGGGCAGCGGCATGCACACCCACCTGTCGCTGTTCGAGGGGGAGCGCAACGCGTTCCACGACGCCGGCGACCCGATGAAGCTGTCCAAGGTGGCCCGCGCGTTCATCGCCGGGCTGCTGGTGCACGCCCGCGAGTACACCGCGGTCACCAACCAGTGGGTGAACTCCTACAAGCGACTCTTCCCGCAGGCCCTGCCGGACCGGGTCACCGAGAGCCCGGCGTACGTCTGCTGGGGTCACCTGAACCGGTCCGCGCTGGTCCGGGTGCCCGCGTACGGCAAGCCGAACTCGGCCCGGGTCGAGGTCCGCTCGCCGGACTCGGCGGCCAACCCGTACCTGGCCTTCGCGGTGCTGCTCGGCGCCGGCCTGAAGGGCATCGAGGAGGGCTACGAGCTGCCGCCGGGCGCCGAGGACGACGTCTGGTCGCTGACCAGCGCCGAGCGACGGGCGATGGGCTACGAGCCGCTGCCGGAGAACCTCGCCGAGGCGATCGACGTGATGGCCGGCTCGGAACTGGTCGCCGAGGTGCTCGGCGAGCACGTCTTCGACTTCTTCCTGCGCAACAAGCGCGCCGAGTGGGAGCAGTACCGCCGCGAGGTCACCCCGTACGAGCGGCAGCGCTACCTGTCGCTGTAGCCGGGGCTGTCAGCGGTGGCGCGCTGCCGCTATCGTCTCGATCACCGCGCCGGCACCCCCGCCGGGCGTAGCCGGTCGGGAGGCAGTCGGTGGTGGAGGATCTGCTCAGCGGAGCCTGGCAGAGTGTGGTGTTTGGGGTCGTCGGCGTGGCCCTGATGGCGGCCGGTTTCCTGCTGGTCGACCTGCTGACCCCGGGGCGGCTGCGGGAGCTGATCTGGGTGCGCCGCAACGGCAACGCCGCGCTGCTGCTCGCCGCCAACCAGCTCGGCATCGCCGGGATCGTCTTCACCGCGATCCTGACCAGCTACAGCGACTTCACCAAGGGGTTGGCGTCCACGCTGATCTTCGGGCTGATCGGGTTGGCCATCATGGCGCTGGCCTTCTTCGTACTGGACCTGCTCACCCCGGGCCGGCTCGGGGAGATCATCTGCGCGGACGAGCCGCACCCGGCGGCGCGGGTCAGCGCCGCCACCCACTTCGGCGCCGCGCTGATCGTCTGCGCCTGCATCGCCTGAGCCGGCCTGTCGTACCCGCGGCCTAGGGTCGCGGGGTGAACCGCACGGACCGTCTCTACGCCCTGGTCGAGGAGTTGCGCGCGGTGTCGCCGCGACCCCGCAGCGCCCGCTGGCTGGCCGAGCGATTCGAGGTCAGCACCCGCACCATCGAGCGCGACATCGGCGCCCTGCAACAGTCCGGGGTGCCGATCTGGGCCGAGCCGGGCCGCACCGGCGGCTACGCGGTCGACCGCGCCCGCACCCTGCCGCCGGTGAACCTGACCCCCGGCGAGGCGGTGGCGATGGCGGTGGCGCTGCACCGGCTGCGCGGCACGCCGTTCGCCGCGGCGGCCGGCACCGCGCTGCGCAAGCTGCTCGCGGTGATGCCCGCCGGCGATGCCGCCGAGGCGCACCGGCTGGCCGCGCGGGTGCACCTGATCGGCGACGGGCCGGTGACGCCCGTCCCGGCCACCGTCGCCGACGCGGTGCCCGCCGGGCGGGTGCTGCGCATCCGGTACGCCGACCGCGCCGGCGCCGGGACGCTGCGCGAGGTCGAGCCGCTCGGCTACCTCGGCAACCCCCGGCACTGGTACCTGCTGGCCTGGTGCCGGCTGCGCGACGGCATCCGGGCGTTCCGCACCGACCGGATCGTCGCGGTGACCACCCTCGCCGAGCGGGTCCCGGAGCGGGATCTCGACCTGGACACCGCCTGCGACATCCCGCGGGAGCGGCTGCGCCGCCTCACCCTGGTCTGAGCCGTGCACGGCGACAGTCGCCGGCCGGTCGCGGGGGAGTCCGCCACCGCTGACGCTGTCCCGTGCCGGCAGTGCCGGTCGCTCGCCGGGACCCGTCCGCGGACAACGACGGAAACACCGACAGGACGCTGTCGCGGGTGACCGTGAGGCTGCTTCTCGACGGCGCCGGCAGAACGCCGGCGCACGGCACGGGAGGCAATGCATGACGACCAACAACGGCGTGACCTGGTTTGAGATCGGCACCGAGCGGCCGGACGAGGCCGAGCGGTTCTACGGCGACCTGTTCGGCTGGAGCTTCACCGAGGAGGGTGCCGGCGGCGCCACGTACCGGACGACCGGGGCCGGCGGGAGCGAGGGGATCGGCGGCGCGATCCGGGGCACCGGCGGCACCGGCCCGAACTACGCCATCTTCTACGTGCAGGTGGCCGACGTGGCGGAGATTTGCCGGCGGGCGGAGGCGGCCGGCGGCAAGGTGCTGGTGCCGCGCAAGCAGAACGACAACGGGCTCAGCTTCGCCCACCTGCTCGACCCGGCCGGCAACCACGTCGGCGTCTTCACCCCGCCGCCGGCCGGCTGAGTGCGGACCGGCCGGTCCGCACCGCCTGGAACGCGCGGACTCGTCGCCGGACCGTGCTGCCGGGGAGTCGTCACGATGACTCCCCGGCAGCACGGCGGGACGGGTCACCCGACCCGGGCGAGCGGTGGGCAGGCCCGGGTCGAGCGCGTCGGTGTCAGCCCGATCTCACTTGCCGGCCGGGCCGCCGTGCCCGCCGAGGCCGCCCGGGCCACCCTGGCCGTGGCCGCCCGGGCCGCCGGGAAGGACGCCGGCCTCGACCGCCGCGCTGATCGCGTCGGCCTGCTCCTGGGTGAGCTTGCCGTCCTCGACGGCCTGCGCCAACCGCTCCTTCAACGCCGCCTGCCGTTCCTCGGCGGACGGGCGCTCCGGCCGGTCGGCCGGCTTGCGCTCCGCGCGGATCTTCTCCAGCGCGGCGGTCACCTTGTCGGTGGAGACGCCCAGCTCCTTCGCGAGCGCCTCGGCGAACTCGGCCTGGCGGTCGGCCCGCTGCTGCTGCCGGTCGTCGCTGGCGCTGGCGCTCGGCGCCGGATCGGTGCCGTCGGCGGCGAAGGCGACCGTCGGGGCGGCGACCCCGAGGCCGAGCACGCCGGCCGTCGCCAGCCCCGCGATCAGGTGCTTCCTCGTCATGGCCATGCTGTCCTCCAATTCGTCGGTACGTGTTGCGCTGACCTCACCGACGGTGACCAGCCGACCTGGGGGCGACCCATGGCGAAGCTGTCAGCGAGCTGGCAATCCGGGCCGCGCGGCCGGACAAACCGGTTGCTCGCGGACGCCACGTCGGTAAGGGTTGACGGTCGCCAGGCCCGGCCCGAACCGGGGCCGGCCGCGTGCCGACGGAAGGTGACCACCAGTGACAACTCCGCAGCTCCGCGAGATCCCGCTGCCCGATCCGGCCGCCGGCCCGTACGGCATCACCGTGGGGCCGGACGGCGCGCTCTGGGTGACGCTGGTCCACGCCGGCGCGATCGCCCGGGTGGAGCCGGACGGCGGGGCCCGGATCCATCCGCTGGAGCCGGCCGGCGGCCGGCCGCTGATCATCACCCCCGGCCCGGACGGTGCGCTGTGGTTCAGCCGCTCCGGCGACGACCGGATCGGCCGGATCACCACCGACGGGCGGCAGAGCACGGTCGTACTCCCGGCGGGCACCGGCCCGTGCGGCATCGTCGCCGGCCCCGACGGCGCCCTCTGGTACGCCGGGATGAACTCCGACACGGTCGGCCGGGTCGGCGCCGACGGCGAGCTGACCGAGTTCCGGCTCCCGGTGACCGGCGGGTTCCCGTCGATGCTCGCGGCCGGGCCGGACGGGGCCGTCTGGTGCACGCTCAACCAGGCGAACGCGATCGCCCGGGTCGGCCCGGACGGGGCGGTGGACCTGCACCCGCTGCCGACCGAGGGCGCCGGGCCGGTGGGCATCACCGCCGGGGTCGACGGGGCGCTCTGGTTCGTCGAGATCGCCGCCGGCCAGCTCGGCCGGATCACCCCGGACGGCCGGATCGACGAGTTCCCGCTGCCCGACCGGGCCGCCCGGCCGCACGCGATCGTCGCCGACCCGGCGGGCGGCTGCTGGTACACCGAGTGGGCCGCCAACCGGATCGGCCACGTCGACCCGACCGGCCGCATCGACACCTACCCGCTGCCCACCCCCGCCGCCGAACCCCACGGCCTGACC